>JAHDII010000210.1 GCA_020630895.1 Saprospiraceae bacterium | reverse complement strand
TTTGTTCAAAGTCATTGGCATTAATTTCAAAGTCAACGGTATCTGAATGAAATGTATTAGAAAAAGATAAATGAGGAAAGTAAATAGAATCATTGATCGTTGTATGATAAATTCCAAGATCTAAATATTCTTCTTCTTCTGAAAATTTACCACCTAGATAAATATCTTTAAATGTATTTTTTTTATATTTAAGTTGAGCAATGGCAATATCTAACATAATAGAATCTTTTTTCCCATCATAATATCCTCTTAATGAAGATTCAAAAATAGTATCTAATTGAGGATGAAATAATTTAGAAAAATTCCCTGAATTAGGAATATAAAAATCAAACACAAAATTATGGTCTTGGTGTTGATCAATTTTTTTAGACGGTTTTAATTTTAATTTTTTAGAAAAACCTGGAAAATATTTAATCGCGTAATCTGTAAAAGTTGTAGGTAAATCATTAATTTCATAATTACCAATAATATCTCCTGTTAATATTTCGGAAATAATTCCAACTTCTCTTCCTTTATCATTTCTTAGAGCATAAGCATAAATACTATCGAGTTGTAATTGCAAAGTATCTACTAAAATTTCTACGTCTTGAGCGGCTGCATTTCCATATAAATCTTCAATTTTAATTCCTTCAAAATTAAAATCTAAAATAGCAGATAATTCTAATTTATCTGGCATTAAATTTAGAGGTTGAAATTTAATTTTATTCACATCAGCAACAAAATCAAATTTTGGAATTTTCTCATTAAAATCAATTAAACCATTAAAATTCAAATTAATATTATCGTCTTTAATATCTGCTTTTCCTTCAAATCTTTTTTGATCAAATTTTCCTAAAATATTTAAAAATTGATAGGTATAATTTTTAAAAGTTAGAGAATTTACTTTTGCTTCTATATCCGCAGATAAGGTAGATAGTTTTAATCCTACTCCATTTTTAATTTTAGAATTAAAATTAATAGTACTAAAATTAGGATCTCCAGTCCATTCAGCTAAATCAAAATCAATCAGATTTAAGGAACCAGAATATCGTGCATCATCTTTTTCTCCTTTTAAATTCAAATCCGATTGAATATCTCCTAGTTCTGTTTTTAAATATCCGTTAGCCACAAAATCGGTAAAGAAACCTCTAAAAGAACCTTTAAAATTAAGTCTTCCTAATTTATCAAATTGAGGAGGAGGCGTAAAATCGGGTACAAGACTTCTTATTGTAGAAATTGAAGTCGTCAATTTTTCAAGATCAAAATCTATATTTTCTTCCCCTCGTACCGTAATATCTCTGGTTCTTATGGTTCCTTGAATTTCTAAACCTCTTCCTACTTTTAAAGTAAAATCTTTAGCTTTTAAACGATTGATTTTACCATCAATCGTTCCTTTAATTTGTAAAACTTCTTTTCTATTTTTTCTAAAGAATTGATTATTTTCTAATTCTGGAGCAAAGACAAAAATATCTTCTAATGATATTTTAGAGCCTTCCTTAAAATCTCCAATCATTCTTACATCATTAATAAAATTTAAAAACGAAGGATAACCATTTCTTTTATATTTCATTTCAAGGCTATCTTTCAAGATAGATGTAGGTGTTCTAAATTCCATGTCATACAGATGTAAACCTTGACAGGTAACATTGACATCTTTAGCAAAAGCTTTTTCTATTTTAAAACCCGATTGTTCTTCTCCTGACAAATGTTTTAATTCTCCATTAAATTGCAAATCTTCTCTAAAATGAAAATCTTTGATTTCTGCTTTAATATTTTTGACATCTAAATCTGTAAAATCCATTGTATTTTCAAAAGAAGGTCGATTGAAAACTTTGACATAATCTCTAAATTTAAAATGTCCTTTTTCAGCATGAATTTCTTTTACGGCTGCTGTAAAATATTGATATGAAGAATCTGGTTCGATTGCCCATTTACTCACCCAATTTTGAGGAGGAGGCAATTGTCTTTCTCCTTTGTCATAATGAAAATAAAATCCATTGAGATTTAATTTATCTGCGGTAAATGTTTTAGTATTGGCTACAAAATGGATTCCATGAATTCCACCATCATCAATATATGCTTGAATTTTTTCTCCTTTGGTTTTATCTTCTTCTTTGATTAAAAACTGATGCAATAATAAATCTGTAATATCCAATAGTAAATGTTGTTCTTTTCGGATAGAATCGGGGTTTTCTTTTTTAAAAGCATTGATAATAAAATCCATATTGGTATTCATCAAAGAAGTATCTCTATAAATTTGAAGAAAACCATTGTGTAAATGTACTTGATTGACTTTTATATCTTGTTGAATTAAACCCAAGAAACCAGAATGAAATGTTGCTTCTAATTTTTCTACATACAATAAAGTATCTCCTCTATTATCTTCAATATAGACGCCATCTAAATCCATAGTAGAAAATAAAGAAAAACTGACATGATCAATTTTGACTTCTGTATTCCATTGATTTGATAAATAGTTGGTAATTTTTTTTATGAAAAAGTTTTGAACAGATTCAAATTCTAAAGCGATGCGTAATATGACTAATAAGAAGAGAAGAAAGAGCATGAAATTAAACAAGAATCTTCCTATTCTTTGCCATAAAGGAACTCTTTTTTTCTTTTTTTTATCCTCTTCTTCTGATATGTCTTTTGTGTCTGAAATAATTAATGAATTCTAAATATTAAAATAAATGATAAAAATATTAAATGCACTATTGTCAAAAGTTCATTAAAAGAATATTATTGAAATTTCTTTCTTTTTTATGTCCTTTTCCTATATTAAAAAAACAAAATCACGATTGTATTCAATTTATTTCTGACACAGCATATTTTAATATCATAAAGATACAATGCTATTATTATAAAATAGTTGGAATCCTATATTATTTCAACGTTTTCAAGCTAAATCTTCATTAAAAAAATGAAGATTTATATAATCTTTAACATTCCTTTATTCTTTACCTTCCAAATAAGCTCTTAAATACTCAAAATAAGATCCTAAATTTCCATTTTTGGCGATACTCGCACGTTCCATAACTTGGCTCTTCTCTATTTCCAAAACTTCTTGAAGAATATGTTGAATAAATTGTTCTCCAAAAGATTGAGAAGCATCTCTTGGTAATTCATTAGGTAAATTATCAATAGTCATCATATCTACTACATGGGCTTGATGAGGTTCATCTTCTTTTTCAGTATGAGGATTATATCCAAAAATAGGATCTGCAATGGTTGATGCAAAAATAGTAGAAGGAATAGAAGAAATAGGAGCAATATCACAAGTCACATCTGCAATTACTTGAATATTAAAATCATCTTCTTTCATATCTTCTTTTGAGAAAAATGCAGGAGCATTATTATCCCAATAAATACCATTAATCATTACATCTGCTACTTGGGTATAAGGTTTAAAAATGCTTTTATATTGATTAGGATTTTGGTAAAAATCTTCTCTAACAAAAGGAGAACCATCTTTTCTAGCTACATATTCATCACATTCTAACTGAGTATAAACTGCTTCATTAAATTCTTGATTTAAAAATTGAGCGGGTTCTACTTCTCTAATATTCATATCGTCTAAAACCTTTTTAGCTCCGCTCCCTACTCTACCTGCTCCTGTTAAAACAATTTTCATTTTAGGAAACTCTTTGGTTTGATAATCATTCACTGCTGTTTGATAATCAAAATAATCTTTCATTTGAGGCAAGTCAAAAAGTCCTGTTCTCCTACCATAAGTCATCATACCATTATGAGCCCCTACCATCCCTGCAAATACACCAAAAGCAATCAAGCGTTTTCCTTGCTCATTGGTCAATACTTCATAATCTAATAATCTAATATGTTTTTCAACACAAGCTTGTAGTAGTTTTCTATTGTAGGATTGTTTTTTAATAGTATGAGAAAAGAAAAAATAATTTTTATTAGGAATTAATAAATCAATAGGGACTTCTTTTACCCCCATTAGGATTTCACAATGATCTAAATTTTCTTTTAAAGAAATTCCTTGTTCTTCATATTCTTTATTAGAATAACAACGTCCATCTGATGGTTGAACAGATATATCTATAGGATAATTTTCTTGAATCCATTGGCATTGTTGAGGTGTTAAAGGTACTCTAGAATCTGGTGGTATTTTTCCTTCTCTGATAATTCCTAATTGTAATCTACTCATATCTATAATTATTGTATTTTATGAAGAATTGCAAATGTAGAAAAAAATGAGAAGATGAAATCTTTGAATTTCTTTAAAATCTCCACAAAAGCACTATTTTTGATTTTTGAATTATTAAATCAAGAATAATATTGAAATCATGTCTATAAAAAGAGAAAACTCAGCACGTTTATTTGAAGAAGCAAAACAATATTTTCCAGGAGGAGTGAACTCTCCAGTAAGAGCTTTTAAATCTGTTTCTGGACCTCCTCTTTTTATAAAAAAAGGAGATGGGTGTATTATTACGGATGAAGATAATAATGATTTTATTGATTTTTGTTGTTCTTGGGGACCTTTAATTTTAGGTCATAATAATCCTCGAATTAGAGAATTTGTAATAGAAACAGTAAAAAGAGGTACTTCTTTTGGTACTCCTAGTCAACTAGGTAATTTATTAGGAAAATTAATTTTAGATAATAACCAATATATAGAAAAAATACGTTTTGTGAGTTCTGGTACAGAGGCGGTAATGTCTGCATTACGTTTAGCTAGAGGAGTTACAGGCAAAAATAAAGTTATAAAATTTGATGGCTGTTATCATGGACATGTTGATTCTTTATTAGTTAAGGCGGGTTCTGGTTTGGCTACTTTTGGTGTAAGTACTTCCGCAGGTATTCCAGAATCTTTTGCTAAAGAGACCATTGTTATTCCATTAAATGACAGAGAAGTTTTATCTCAAACCTTAGAAGAATATGGAAATGATATTGCTTGTGTTATTATTGAACCTATCCCTGCCAATAATGGTTTATTATTACAAGATGCTTCGTTTTTAGAATTTTTAAGAGAACAATGTACACAACACAATGTTCTTCTTATTTTTGATGAAGTTATTTCAGGTTTTAGAATTGGTTTTGAAGGAGCCGCAGGATATTATAATATTCAACCTGATATTATAACTTATGGAAAAATAATAGGAGGAGGAATGCCAGTAGGAGCTTATGGAGCCAATAAGGAAATTATGGCTCATATTGCACCAGATGGAGCAGTATATCAAGCAGGAACATTATCTGCAAACCCTGTTGCAATGGCTGCTGGATTTGCTACCTTACAACAATTATTATTAGATAATTTTTATCCTTTTTTAGAAGAAAGAACAAAAACTTTTGCTAGGGTAATTCAAGAGTATGCAACAAAAAAAGGATGGGAATTAAGTGTTCCTCATATTGGTTCTATTTTTTGGATTAATTTTTCAACTGAAAAAATTTCTAGAGCAGATCAAATTGATGCTGCGAATATGGAAAAATTTAAAATATTGCATCATGAATTATTGCAACGTGGGGTGTATCTAGGACCTTCTGGTTATGAAGTTGGATTTATTTCTGCTGCTCATCAAAATCAAGATTTAGGACAAGCATTACAAGCGATGCAAGAAAGTTTAGAAATTGTTTTTAATTCAAAATAAATAAAATGGAAAAATATTTATTAGTGCTATTTTTATTTTTTTATCAATTGTCATTGGCTCAAAAAAATGATATTCAAATTAGAGGAAAATCTATTTCTAATTTAAAAGAAGATATCACTAGTAATGCTTTAATTTCATCTTATTATTATCAATTAAATTTTAATTCTAAAGTGATTCAAAAAAATATTTCTTCTCACTTATTTCAAGTCCAACAATATGAGGGCTTACCTCATACCGCTTTTTTTTGTAGGATGGAAGATCGCTTAGATAAAAAGGTAAAAACACCTATTCGATTTCGATTGGGAAATAAAGAATATGTAGATCAATTAGAAGGAAAAAAATAACATATAATTTATTCATATTTATTTTTTTATTTTTTTATTAGATATCAAACATTAATAAAAAAT
>JAHDII010000209.1 GCA_020630895.1 Saprospiraceae bacterium | reverse complement strand
ATTTTTAAGATGATTCATTCCTAGTAATAGGAACAATAAATACAATCCTATTCCTACCGCGTTTTCAATGGTATTTTCTACTAAAAATGAGAATAAAATAATTAAATTAAAAGATAAAAATAGAGGATCATTCCATCTCAATTTATTCCATAAAGGAAATATAACAGCTATTAAAAATAATAAAAAACCTATAATTCCTGTACCTGCTGTTATTGAAACATACTGGTTGTGGGGCATTTTCATTTCTTCATTATTAGGATAATATGTTTTATATTTTTTTTCCATTTCAAATTTTAAATCTCCTGCTCCAACACCTAGTAAAATATTTTCTTCAATAATTTTTTTTCCTAATAATAGAGATTGCAATCTTTCCGAATCAGAATAATTTGTTCCTTCTCCTGATTGATATTTTTTTATATCCCAAACCATATAATTTACCCTTGATTGAAAACTTGGGATAAAAATATAAGAAAGTAAGGGCAATGTAAAAAGGATTAATAAAACAATAATACCTTTTAGCATTTTTTTAGATAGATAAATATATCTTATAATTAATGTAAAAAACACTAAATAAAAGACCGTTAATCCACTTCGTACAGATAATACATGTATAAAAAATAATAAGAATAGTGATATGAATAAAATAAAATATCTTTCCCTTTTCAATTTAAAAAAATGATTTTTTCGATATAGAAAAAAACCTATAATAATCGAAAAAGCAATCATCAAACTAAATCGAATATGATTTGTAGGCGTAGGAATAGGTTGTCCTTTTGAAATATTTTCATTGATAGTTTCAAAATGTAAACTATAATTTATAGCAACATAACAGGATGCTATAAAAACTAAAACTAAAAACAAATAAAAAATATTCAAATAATCTTTTTTCGAAAATTGAGGGATGCTAAAAAATGCAAAAGGTAATATTAAAAAAGGAATTTTAATTCTTAATCTTTCCCATAAAAAAGGGGCATCATGAGTAGAATAAAATGAAGTAAAAGCAACCAATAAAAAAGGAATACTTATCAAGTACCATTTGCTTTTAAAAAATAAGTTTAAATTATCTTTTAATTCTTTTCTTATCGTAATTGTATATTTTTTTCTTTCAAAAAGAGATAATAAAACAATACTAATCATTGCAACAGATAAAATAAATTCTGCTGAACTGAGTAAAGCATACATCCAAAAAGCAAAAATAATAAATGCCTGAATTTTATATGATGAAATTACTTTTTGTATTAATTTATTCAACAAGTTCTAATTCTTTTTGAATCACTAAATCTGATTTTTCTTCATAAGACAAAAGCCCCTGATAAGGATTTCCTTTTATACCTAATAAACGAGCAAAAGCAGGTTCTGTTTTTAACCCTTTTTTCCTTAACTCCATTATTTTTTGAACCACTTTTGTTCCTCCTAATTTTATAATCCTGTATTCAATCAGCATATGCCTATAAGCATTTTGAAATTTTACTTCTTTATTCTCGGCAAAGATTTCAAATTTAAACTTTTTATAAACGAAACTCGAACAAACACTTTCATAAGGCTTCAAATGTATAGAAAAAGAATGATATGTATCAAATTCTTTTTCTAAATTTTGTTTCAATGCTCTTATATCTTTTGCTTCGCAAATAATATCAATATCACTTTCTTCTATATCTAAACCTATAGGAATAGTTCCTACAACAATTGGTTGATACTTTGATAGGATATTCATAATATTTGTTTCTTGTAACAATGTAAAAACATACTGTTGTTTTTCATTTCCATTTTGCAAATATGAAAGATCTGTCCAATCCATATTCTATTTTTAAGCATTTTTTGCTGTTCCCAAGCCTCTGCAAAGTTAATTATTACTAACTTTTATTTAATACGGTTAAATTTTTATTAAATGTATAGAAATGTTTGTCAATGAGGATTACCTTTGTAGTAAAATTAATTATTCATCTTATGAAAATATTGAAACTAATACCTATCATATTACTTTTAGTAATAAATACTGCAAATGAATCTTTTGCTCAAAAAGTAGGACATTTAAATGCCGAAGAATTATTGATTTCTTTACCTGAAATGAAAGCAGCTAACAGTCAGTTAGAAACTTTTAGAAAACAAAAATTAGAAGCAGGTAAAACAAAAGCTGTAGAAATTGAAAAATTTTATTTTGAAACGACGAAAGAAATTCAAGAAGGAACGCTTTCTCCTATGCAACAGCAACAAAAAGAATTAGATCTTCAGCGCAAACAACAAGAACTTCAAAAGTTTGAAGCAGATGCTCAAGCTGCAATTATGAAAAAGCAACAAGAATTATATCAGCCTATTATAGATAAAGTCAATGGTGCAATAAAAAAGGTAGCAGAATCAAATAATTATGACTATATTTTTGATACTAGCAAAGGTATTGTTATTCATTTTAAAGATTCTGATGATGTAACAGAATTGGTAAGAAAAGCTTTATAAAAATAATTCTCAATAAAGTCTAATTACCATAAAAAAAGACTGTCTGAAAAGACAGTCTTTTTTTTATGGTTTCATATCTTTTAAATTCTCCTGAAATGTTAAATCTTATATGAGTAATCAATAAAGTTAGAAATTAATTTTACTCATAGTTATAATGTAATGCTACTTATTGTTCCAGAGTCTTTATATGTTTTATCGTTTCCGATAAATTTATACTTAGTTACATAGTAAAAAGAATTTGAAGAATTATTCATATTTTCTTTTTGATTTGTTTTCTTTAATAATAATTTCTTATCTCCCCATTCCAAACCATGTTTATCTATATTATAGATATTTTTACCTGAATTATCATAGATTTCAATAATAATAAACTCTAATTGGCAATCTGTATGATAAGAAATATTAACATCATTAATGTCTATTTCTAATTCAGAAAATACGACAATATTACATTTTTCATCATTTATAGAAGGAGATTGAAATAATGTATTTGAAAAAAGAACTGTTAAAAAAATAAAGATATTCATAGTAGTTATAATTATAATGTACAGTACCTAATTCAAAAAGGATGCCTAATTTTATAATTGAGTAATTTTTTTGCATTAGAATCTTTGATGAAAAATATAAATAACTGATTATCAGTTAAGTTGGCAGTGGTTAGGTTGGTCGATTAAAAATGGAAAACATTCTAATTTCTTATTTTTGAACAAAGGAATAATTAATTTTATTTTTTATATGTTAAAAAAGTTTTGCATTCTGTACAATTTAAATATGATGAACTGTCCTCAATAATATATCCATAACTTACAGTATCCATTACTTTATAAATAACTAATGTACATCTTTTTCTTTTGTTTTTGGAAAAGAAAATTAATCCTTCATAAACTCCGCTTTTTTTTCCTACATTTAATTTCATATAAATATTTTTTTCATTATGAAAATTATTATTAGAAGGAATACTTTTTGTAGCGATAGTTGCTTTTGCTTTTATTGGATTATCTAATATTAAATTTTTATATTTTTCAGGGAATTTATTCTTAATATCTAACTGAAGTTTTTCTTGTTTTGAAAGAATATTTTTACTTCTAAAAATTGCATATTGATTAGATGTTTTTCCTTTTGATTTATTAAATTCAAGAGCTAATTGCCAAAAATCATTAGGAATAACATATTGATTGATTTCAAAGATATTTACATTATTATCTCTAAATAAATATCTTATATTTTGATATTCTATAATTTTAAAAAATATGGTATCTAATTTCGTTTGAGATTTTACTTGTTCTACTATTTCTCTTCCATTAAATGTAGTTTGAATTTGATATTTAGGAGTAAGAATTAAATTTTTATTGATTTCTTGAAATTTCCCTACAGTTTTTATAGTCTTATTTTTTTTCATTCCAAGACTATCAGCTGAACAAGTATATGAATCTAAATTCATTTCATAACTGTTATCATCAAATAAAATAATTTCTTTAAAATATTGATGTCCTGAATGAAAAAAAACTTCTTTTGTTTTTTTTGCAAAAATTAAAAGAGGTGTTGCTAAAAAAAATAATACAATTAAAACCTTACTCATTTTTTTACTTTTTAAAATAATATTGTATCAATCCTAATCCAATTAAAATTTCAGCTATAATCAAATTAAATCCCCAACCCGACCAAGCAGAAAAAGCATATATTTTTTCATAATGAATGGGAATCATTACCCAACCTGCTATAAAAGATACGGCTCTTAATGTTATGGCAGACATAGTCATGGCATAACTTCTTAGCATCCATTTTCCATGAGATATTAAATCTTTATTAATTGCTTTTTTATATGCCAAATATGTAAATGACCACCATAAAATGGCTTGTGTAATAAATCCTAATTGAGAAGTAATTCCTCCATTCGCATAATATGCCATAATTAATCCTGAGGGAGCAGTTATAAATAAAATAAGAACAACATAAATTTTTCCAATATTCCGATGTAGTAGGGGCTTATTTTTCATCAGCCATTTTGAAAATTGAAAAACACCTAAGAATAAAACTAGAAAACTGGCTACAATATGAACATAAAAAGAAAATTTCCAATGTCCTAGATCAATGACATCTTGCTTAGTGGCTAAAAATTCTATATCTGTTGCAAAAGGAGGTATTAAATAAGGTATCGTTAAATCTAGCATTAAATAACAAAAAGCCATCATTATAAAAAAACATGCTCCTTTTATAATTTCAATTACAATGTGTTTGATTTCTAAACTTTCATTCATAATGGAATATTTTAAACATACTTTAAAAATAACACAACCTTTCTATAATCAATAGCATCTAATATAGTAAGTAAAAATATGCTAAATGTTTCAATATTTTTCAACGCTTTTTTTGAGTGTAATATTTTGTAGTCTTTCGGCTCAAGTTCCAACTTTTTCGGAGAAGGATAGTGCCATGCTTAATTTGAATGCAAGTTTAAACTTTAAGCAAGATAGTTTATTTCTAGATTCAATAAATATATTTCAGGTTAAATTAAAAAATGAAATTACTCAAGGTTATATCATTTATCAACATAAAGGAGAAATTATAAAAATATCTGAAACGTATTTTGTTGCTAATAAAGATAGTATTTCTGTTCCTATTCAATTGTTATCTCGTTCTTATACTAAAACATATTTTTTTGATGATGAAAAAATTGTGAAAGTTCATCACTATTGCCGTGAACCTATGGAACGAATGGGTTCTTGTGGAGGATTAGAAACTACTATTGAAGATTATTATACTAAAGGAAAATATTATAAAAGTTATCGATATGAAAATATAATATATGGTTGCTCGTGTATATTTTTACATACTATTATTTCTCCTAAAGAAATTTATTTACTAAGAAAAAAAATAAAATCAAGTTTAAAATGAAATATATTCTTTTTTTATTTTTTATTGTTTTAAATGCTAGTACTTTTTTTGCTCAAACGATTCCTGATGAATATATGTATCAAGAATGTTTTTTTATTTTTGAAGGAGAAAAAGAAAAAAATATTGATTTAGAGGTGAAAAATCCAACAGAAAATAAATTTCAAGAAGATGGAAAATGGACGGTATCAAAAATAAACGTAACAGATAATGAAAAAAATTTAAAGATTAAAGCGTCACAAGGTTATCCTACTACAATTAATAATTTATTTATTTTTTCTAAAAAAGGAATAGATAGCACGATGCAATTAAAATTTGAACAAGATTATTTTAGAGGTACCAATAATGCGATTGATCTTAAATTTGTCTCAGGTAAATATAAAATTCCTAAAGAATATAATCATATTTTTAAAATAGAAGAGTTTGAAGGAAAAGTTATTAATAAAGATATTTCTTATTTTCAAGTAAATGATTGGAATGAAGAAAAAAAACTTAAAAAAAATACACTCTCTCAACCTATCATTAGTCCTTATATTTTCGACATAAAACCTATAGAAAATACATCTTCTTTTATTGCTTTTAATGACATAGAGTTTTATTTATATTGGAATCATGAATGGAAATATTTTAATTTAAAATTAGATAAGTAAGC
>JAHDII010000208.1:3081-6004 GCA_020630895.1 Saprospiraceae bacterium | reverse complement strand
CATACCTAAGTTTTTTATTATTTTTTCCTCCTAATTTAGAAAAGTAAATAACACATAATACAAAATATACTGAAGCAGGAACAAAAAACTCAATCATATCATTTTATTCTAATTCAATAGTTAAATCTACTTCATAATTATTCGGATTATCTTCAATTTCTAGAGAATGCCCATGAGGATACAATAAACTTAATCTTCTTTTTACATTGACCAAGCCAATACCTCCGCTTCGCTTGCCTTGTCTAACGGGAAGTGTAGGCGATTTACTATTGTTCACATTCAAATGTACTTTATCTTTATCCACATCTAATACAATATGAACAAAACCCTCAGAAATTTGATTATTCAATCCATGTTTAAAACTATTTTCAATAAAAGGGATAAACATTAAAGGAGCAATACGTTGGTTGGTTACCATTCCATTCACTTTTAATTGAATATCAATATTTTTTGCTTGACGCAATTTTTCTAAATCTAAATAATTTCTTAGATAATTGACTTCCTTAATTAAAGGTACTTCTTTTTCATTACATTCATATAACATATACCTCATCATATCTGATAATTTGATTACAATTTCTGGAGCTTTATCAGATTTTTTTAAGGTCAATGCATATAAATTATTTAAGGTATTGAATAAAAAATGAGGATTAATTTGTGAGCGTAAAAAATTTAATTCCGATTGTAAATTTTTAGCTTCTAAAACTGTTTTTTCTCTTTGGTGTCTTGCCCAATCTGAAACAATTTTAAAAATAGTAGAAAATCCTCCAACCAAAAAATTAGCAATATAAGTATTGTATTGTTCGCCTAGTAATATTTCTCTATCCAAAGGAGAATCATAAAATTTTAGATAAAAAATCATGGTTCGAAGTGGAGAAATTAACAATATAAATAAGGCTAAAAATAATATATAATAATAGACTTTATTCCATTTGAAATATTTAGGAATCAAATATCCATAATTGAAATATACAATGATAGCATAAAAAGCAATGATGATCAATTGATTAGAAATGATGGATAGCAAATCAGGTGCTTTATCTCTTATAGGAAACCATTCTAAAAAGAATAAAAACGAAAAGAAAACGAGCCAAAATACAATATGATATACTGTTCTATCTGTAACAAAATGATAGATTTTTGATCCTATATTAATATTTTCTTGTTTGATATGATCCATACTTAAAAAAGAATATTCTACTAAATAACAATCAATTTCTATTAATTTTTAAAAAATAAGACCAGAAAAGCAATAATAAGGATGAAAAGATGAAACTATTAGAGTTATGGCAACTGTTGTCATCATAGATAAAAGACAATTCGTAATAAAGTCTAAAGAATATTTGTATTTTTGCAGCAAATTTAAAACCATTTAGGTCTTGATATGAAAAAGGTAGTTTACCTCACAAGAAGGGAACGATTTAATGCCGCTCATAAATTATGGGTAGAGCATTGGTCTGAAGAAAAAAACAAGGCAGTTTTTGGCAAATGTTGCAACAAAAATTGGCATGGGCATAACTATGATTTGTTCGTAACTGTCAAGGGTACTCCTGATCCTACTACGGGTTTTATTATGAATGTAAAAGAATTAAGTTCGATTATAAAAACTTATATTATTGATAAATTAGATCATTCTAATTTGAATTTAGATGTAGATTTTATTCCTAAAGGAATTCAGCCTACGACTGAAAATTTAGTCGTTTTTATCTGGGAAGAAATTGAGGAACTCATTCAAGAACAAGGAGCAGAACTTCACTGCATCAAATTATATGAAACCGAAAATATTTTTGCAGAATATTATGGATAAATCTAATATCAAATAATAATTTTTGCATCTTTACAGCAATAAAGACTTTAAGTATTATTTCATAAATCACATACGAATTATACGATGAAAAAAGCATACGTTTTTCCAGGACAAGGAGCTCAGTTTGTAGGAATGGGTAAGGATATGTATGATAATTCCCCTATTGCTAAAAAATATTTTGATGCAGCTAATGATATTTTAGGCTATCCTATTACAGAAACTATGTTTTCAGGAACTGAAGAAGCTCTAAAAGAAACAAGAATTACACAACCTGCTATTTTTCTACATTCTGTTATTAAAATTTTCATGGCAGAAGATCACTTTGATCCTTTTGCTGTAGCAGGGCATTCTTTGGGTGAACTATCTGCTTTAGTTGCAAATCAATCTTTAAGTTTTGAAAATGGTTTACGACTGGTTCAACAAAGAGCAGAAGCCATGCAAAAAGCTTGTGAATTAGACGAAAGTACAATGGCTGCTATTGTTGGTTTAGATGATGATATTATAGAAAATATTTGTAATAATATTAATGATATTGTAGTAGCTGCAAATTATAATTGTCCTGGACAATTAGTGATTTCAGGTTCTGTAAGTGGAGTCAATCAAGCTGTAGAAGCACTAAAAGAAGCAGGAGCTAAAAGAGCTTTAATCTTACCCGTAAGAGGAGCATTCCATTCTCCTTTAATGAAACCTGCTGAAGATGAATTGAAAACTGCAATTGAGAATACTCACTTTAGTGATCCTATTTGTCCTGTATATCAAAATGTAACCGCCCAAGCAGAAACGAGTCCAAAGGTTATACAACAAAATTTAATTACACAATTAACAGCACCTGTAAAATGGACTCAAACGATGCATAATATGATGAATGATGGCGTAGAAATGTTTATCGAAGCAGGAGGTTCAGGAAAAGTGATTCGAGGTTTTATTAAGCGAGTGGATAGAAAATTTCCAACGGATGCTTTATAATTTTATAAATGGTATGATGATTGATATTATAAAAAAAATTATACTAGATTTAAAATCCTGTTATTACGCGAAGCAGTTAACGTTGTTATCCTTTTTGTACCATCAATTAGTTGTTACAACATAACAAAACTTATTATACAAAAAATGAAC
>JAHDII010000208.1:0-3071 GCA_020630895.1 Saprospiraceae bacterium | reverse complement strand
AATAAATTTTGTTACTTGAGAATTCAATAATTCATCTAATCATCTTCGTATTATGAAACAAGGCAAATATTATATTAAAAAAGGAAGCATTCTCTTAGCAGAACCTTTTATGCTAGATGGCAATTTCCAAAAAGCTTTAGTACTTCTTTGCGAACATTCTCAAGAAGAAGGGACTGTTGGTTTCATTTTAAATAAAGAATTAGATATTCCTATTTGTGATTTAATTGCAGATTTTCCTCACATAGAAAGCAATGCCTTTTTTGGTGGCCCAGTAGCTACAGATACTGTACATTATATTCATAATATTGGGGAAGATTTAGAAGGAAGTATTGAAGTAGCTAAAGGTGTTTGGTGGGGCGGTGATTTTGAACAATTAAAATTTCAAATTAGTACCGGGTTAATTGATGAATCTAATATTAAATTTTTAGTAGGATATTCTGGTTGGGATCCTAACCAATTAGTAGGAGAACTTAATTTAGGTTCTTGGGTTGTTTCTAAAATGAAGAAAAAATATCTTTTTGATATTCCTACTGAAGATTTATGGGAATTAGCTATGTCTGATAAAGGAGACACCTACAAGATATTATCTGAAATTCCTACTTCTAAAGAAACTTGGAGTTAAAACTACTCACTGGAATCTATTGGTATACTACCAAACTAATCATAAAAAGTTTAAATGATTAAATCAAACAAATGAGGATGATCATTTCGAGAGGTATAAGTAATCTCATATTCTTCCATTTGCTGAATTAATTTTTCATAATCTTTTTTAGATTTTAATTCTATTCCTACTAAAGCAGGACCTTTTTCTCGGCTATTTTTTTTAGTATATTGGAAAAAAGTAATATCATCATTTGGACCTAAAACATGATTTACAAATTCTTTTAATGCTCCTGCTCTTTGAGGAAAATTAATCATAAAATAATGTTTTAATCCTTCAAAAATTAAAGAACGTTCTTTAATTTCTTCCATTCGTGTAATATCATTATTTCCTCCACTTATTAAACAAACAATTGTTTTTCCTTTAATTTGATCTTTGACTTGATCTAATGCCGCAATAGTTAATGCTCCAGCAGGTTCAACAACAATAGCTTCTTCATTATATAATTCTAAAATAGTGGTACACACTTTTCCTTCAGGAACTAAAATAATTTCTTCTATTAGTTTTTTACAATAATTAAAAGTTTGAGTTCCTACTTCTTTTACCGCAGCACCATCTACAAAAGAATCAATATGTTCTAATTTTATAATTTTATTTTCTTCAATAGATTTTTTCATTGCAGCAGCTCCTTGTGGTTCTACACCAATAATTTTTGTTTGAGGACTTAATTGCTGAAAACAACTTCCTACACCAGAAGCTAGTCCGCCACCACCTATCGCCACTAATAAATAATCTATTTTTTTTTCAATATCTTCTAAAATTTCTAAACCTACAGTTCCTTGTCCTTCAATTATTTTTTCATCATTAAAAGGATGAATAAATATTTTATTATTTTTTTCACTATCTTTTATAGCTTCTTTATAAGCATCATCAAAAGTATCTCCAACTAAAATAATTTCTATATTATTTTTTCCAAATCTTTTTACTTTTCCTATTTTTTGTTGGGGCGTTGTTTCAGGCATAAATATTTTTCCTTTAATATTTAATTGATGACAAGCTAAAGCAACGCCTTGTGCATGATTTCCTGCACTAGCACAAACAATTCCTTTTTTTATTTCTTCTTTTTCTAAGGATGCCATTTTATGATAAGCTCCTCTTATTTTATAAGAACGAACAGTTTGTAAATCTTCTCTTTTTAAATAAATATTACATTCATATTTTTCTGATAAATATAAATTATACATTAAAGGAGTATGTACAATAACATCCTTTAATTTCATTTTTGCTTGATAAATATTTTCTATAGAAATCACTGAAGATTGTTTTTTAAAAAGCTAGATTCAATACACAAAGAATTAAATCTAGCTTTTTAATTTTTATACTTTTTCTTTTTGATTTTCTGGACGTAAGCCTCTTACAACTCTTCCTGTTTGCCACATTTCTGATTCTCTAATTTCTCTTAATTCTTCTTCTAATTTTTCTCTATAATCTTCTTGACTATTTGAATCAATAGATTTTTGTGCTTCGTGCCCTGCTGCTACACTATCATATAATTCATTAAAAACAGGAAGTACTGCTTTTTTAAATTTTCCTTTCCAATCTAATGCTCCTCGTTGTGCTGTTGTTGAAGTATTGGCATACATCCAATCCATTCCATTTTCAGCAACTAAAGGCATTAAAGATTGAGTTAATTCCTCAACGGTTTCATTAAATGCTTCACTAGGCGAATGTCCTCGTTCTCTCAAAACTTCATATTGTGCTTCAAACAAACCAGCAATTGCTCCCATTAAAGAACCTCTTTCGCCTGTTAAATCAGAATATACTTCTTTTTTAAATGTTGTTTCAAATAAATAACCTGATCCCACTCCTATACCTAAAGAAACAGCTCTATCAAAGGCTCTTCCAGTAGCGTCTTGAAAAATAGCATAGCTAGAATTTAATCCTCTTCCTGCTACAAACATTCTTCTTAATGAAGTTCCTGAACCTTTAGGAGCTACTAAAATGACATCGATATCTTTAGGAGGAATAATGCCCGAACGTTCCGTGTATGTAATTGTAAATCCATGTGAAAAATATAATGCTTTTCCTGGAGTTAAATGTGGTTTTAATGTATCCCAAACTTGAATTTGTGCTGCATCAGATAATAAATAACAAATGATATCTGCTTTTTGTGCTGCTTCTTCAATACTAAATAAATTTTCACCAGGAACCCAACCATCTTGAATTGCTTTATCCCAAGATTTAGAAGGACTTCTTTGCCCTACAATTACATTAAAACCATTATCTCTTAAATTCATAGATTGTCCTGGACCTTGTACTCCATAACCAATAACTGCAATGGTTTCATTTTTTAAAGTTTCTAATGCTTTTCCTAATGGAAACTCATCCCTCATAATTACATTTTCTTCTGTTCCTCCAAAATTTAATATCGCCATTTTTATGTTTTTAAAATTATTTAAAATTATTTATT
>JAHDII010000003.1:19443-34128 GCA_020630895.1 Saprospiraceae bacterium | reverse complement strand
TAGAGCACCGGACTGTTAATCCGTAGGTCCTAGGTTCAAGTCCTAGAGGGGGCGCTAAAAAACCACTTAAGTTGTCAAATTCTTAAGTGGTTTTTATTTTTTAAGCACATTTAAATGTCCTTACTCTTACTAGGTTTTAGTATGTATTTATCCAATACCTTAAGTCTAAATAATTAAAAACTCTTTTTTCTTTTTGAATTTCATAAAGATTGGAAACTTCTTTTTTGAATTTATTGATTATTTCTTGTTTTTCTTTTTTATTTATGATATTTAAAATTTTGTTGAAGAAACGAAATAAAGCTTTTTCTGTAGCATAAATATTTCTTCTAGCTTTTAAATATTTAGGAGTAGATTGTAATAAAGATTCTAGTAAAGAATAGTTTCCTAATTCATAATGTATTAGTAGATTGAGAACTCTAGAAAAATTAAATATTTCTTTAACTACATCTTCTTTAATTGTATTTAAAATGAAGTTGTTCCATTTTAGTGCTTGATCATAATATTTACTCTGAAAGAGTAAGTAAGAAATGAGGTAATAAAAAGTGATTCTATGATGTTTTTCAACTTCGTTGCCATATAACTTCAAGCCTTTTTCAATTTCAGGTATCCATTCTAATACTTTTTCAAATTCTTGTTGTCTCAAAGACCAATTAAGTAATAATAAAAATCGTTGTCTAAAAATTCTTGATTCTATATTTTTAATTGTTTTAAATTCTTTTCTTTTTGGAATCAAAACTAATCTATTAATCCCTTCAATCAGAATATCAAATTTTCCAATGATTAAACTATCGATGAGCATATTGTTGAAAGTACTCAAGTAACGTTGTGAATATAATTTTAAAAAAATAGGTTGTTCTTCCAATAAATCTAAAAATTGTTTATTGAATTTATAAGCCTCTTCAATATTTCCTAATATAAATTGATAAGTAGCATTCGCTTGGTAATAATAAATTTTACTTTTAAAATTTGTTGCCAAAGAGATAGATTGCATCTTAGGAGATTGAATAATATCTTCAATATATTTTTCTTGTTCTTCAGTTTGAATTTTTTGAAATTTCAATTGAAATTGAAAAATCTTTTGAGCTAAAAACCAATATTCATTGCTGTTAGATAGTTGTTCTAATATGTGGGTTTCATGATTATAAATTTGCTGAATTGAAAAAGCATCATTTTTTTTAAATTGTCTATTAAAGAGTAATTTTTTTTCTACACCATATATCATGATTTGCATTTCGAATAACTCATATTTTGTAGCTAAATTTTTACCTTTCTTTAATTCATTAATGGCGGCTTGAAATAAACCTTTTTCAACCAGTAAATTTGCTGAAGAAATTTTTTGAAAGATTTTATTTTCTATTTTCTTTTCTCCAAAATTACTGATTGATTTGAGAATTAATTCATATAAATATAGTTTATTAACAGAGAAGTGTTTTATGAAATTAGCTTCTTTGTTCTTTTTAATAAATTGTTCTTCATCATAAGTTTTAAGTAGTAATAAAGCATCTAATAAAGCTATATAATCTTTTTCTTTTGTACCTGCTTGTATTTTGATATATCGTTTTTGAGATTTTGTAAGTGTTTTGACTAAATCAAATAAAAATGTAGATGCTGCTTTCATATAATTATAATAGAAACCTAATTAAAGTTACATAAATTTACTATTTACATTTGATTATTTATACATTTTTCTATTTTAGAAACCTTATTTATAAAGAAATTTCTATTTGTAATACAAAGAATATAGAGATAATTTTGAGTATGAATTGGAATGACATCCAAACTTTTATTATATAATTCTTAGTATAAAATTAATTTAACATGAATCTTTTCAAATCTTTATTTTGCTTTGTTGCATTAGTATTAATTCAAAGCATCACATACGCACAACAAGAATGGATTTCTTATCAAAGCCAACAACAAATTAATGATTTGGTAGATAATGGAACGGAATTATTATTAGCTACAGATAGAGGATTAGTAGTAATGGATAAAAATACGCTTCAAAAATCTTTTTTTGATAATGCAAACACCAACTTAGATAATCATCACATTCAAGCTATCACAATGGATTTTAGTGGTAATTCATGGATAGGAACTTATGATATGAGGGTGGCTCAATTTGATGGTTCAGAGTTTCAAAATATTGAAATACCCAATGGAATTGATAATCCTAATACCATAGTCCTTTATGATATAGAAGTAGGACCTGATGGTGATTTATGGGTAGGTTCATCAGAAGGAGTTTTTCATAAAGAGGGTAATACTTGGAATAAATATGCTGAAGACGAATTAGGTATTGATTTTTTTGAAGTATGGGATATAGAAATTAATGATGCAGGGGAAGTGTTTATTGCTTCTCAAAATATTCATAAATATGCAAATGGAACATGGGAAGATATTGGAACAAATGCTACAATCTTACCTTATGCTCATGCTAATTTACACATCAGTAGTACAGGTGATTTATTTATTTGTGGAGACTTAGATAAAATAGGTCGTTATAATGGAAGTACTTGGGAGTTATATGATTTTGAAGAAGGATTTAATGGCTTTGAAGTTGTTGGCTTTACTGAAGATATGAATGGTAATATCTATTATAATACATTGTATGATGGGATATTTAAATTAGAAAATAATGAATGGTCTGTTTATTCTGATGAACAAACAATAGCAAATGGAAATAATACCTCTTTTTATTACATTGATGCACAAAATAATTCTTGGCTTAATAATAATATTTATTTATCTGTTAATAAAGATGGAAATATTCAATCCTCCAATATATCCGCATATACTATTGAATATAATAATGTAGATAGAATTCAAAAAGGGTTAAATGGGGACATGTTTTTCTTAATGTATTCTTCAACAAGTAGTATTGCAGTTGTAGATAATAATGGCAATTGGTCTTCATTTTCATTGCCTCAAGATTTATATCTATGGCCGTCAATTGGAGATATTTTGTATCTAGCAGCTGATGATGTTTGGATAGCTTCTTATGATGGACTTTTTCATTATAATGGTACTGATTGGTTATTAAAAGCAGGAAATACTCAAGATATTTTGATGGATTCTGAAGGAAAAATTTATGCAAGAGCTAATGATAGAATTTATATTATTGATAATGGAATCGTTTCAGAATATAATACTTCTAATTCCCAATTATCAAATTTAATTCTATCAGGTATTGGTGTAGATACTAATGATAATTTATGGATTGCTTCTTTTGATTGGGACGGTAATGCTGCTATTCAAAAAACTTCTTCTGATGGTAATAATTGGATGACTTATTCTCAAACTGAATATGATGTAATAGATAGACCTAGTGGAGAATTTCATTTTGATAATAATGGCAATGTATGGATTCCTTCAGATTTAGCAGGAGTATTAAAATTTGATGGAAATACATGGACAAACCCTATTAAAGATAATATAGAACAAGTCGTTAATTATAATGCATTTGCAATAGAAAGTGATGCTTCTGGTACATTGTATTTTGCTCATCAATATGGTGTTTCTACATTGAAAGATGGTGTTTGGGATAACCTTATTATAGATGATGTACCGAATGAAAATTCAAGTGCTACAGCAGATATTGAATTTGATGATAGTGGTACTTTGTGGTGGGCGAATAATCGTCACGGTGTTTTTTCATATACACCAGAAAGTACAAGCTCAATATTTTCAAATTCAAATTTAGATATTAATTTATCTCTTTATCCTAATCCTGCTCAAAATTATTTTATAATTGATTTTGCAATAGAGGAAAATTCAGAAATAGATGTATATATTTATAATAATATTGGACAATTAATGAGTCAATATAATTTTGGAAAAATATCTTTTGGAGAGCACCAAGAAAAAATAGAATTAGTAAATTATTCTCAAGGAATTTATACTGTTGAATTGAAAATAAATAATAAATCAACGGTAAAAAGATTAGTAGTTCAATCTAACCAATAAATTGAATTGAAAACTTTTACGCCTTACAAAGCATTGAGTTTTGTAAGGCGTAAAAAATCTATTACAGGGCATTTACTTTTTCTAGTAACCATTTTCTATTAGCAACTTTTTCTTTATTTTCTATTTCTTCTAAGAATTGATTTTTCTTTTCAAGATCATCTTTTTGAACAATTTTTATTAATTTATTCATTAACTGAAAAAAATGAATCCAAGCCGTCCAATGATAGGTTTGATTTTTCTTTCTATATAAATTTCTTAAAGTATTTTGTATTAAACTTTTTAAAACAATTAATTCATTTAGCTCAAAATAAATTTGAACCATAAATTTTTTAATGGCTAGATATGTATGATCATGATCTATTTTTATATCCCTAAATATCTCTAAAGATTGTTCTAAGTTTCCTTTAAAATAAGTAATTTTAGCTAAGTTAAGTTGATGAGAGTTTTCTCTAAATTCTATAGGGACAAAAGATTTGAATTTGTTATTATAGTTTTCTGCCCATTTGATTTCTCCTGCTTCTAATGCAATACTTACAGTATTTCTATATGACCAATATGGTAATATATTGAATCGAATGTTATATTTTTTAGTTTCTCTTTCTTTGATATTTTCAAAAAGTTGTACTAGGTATTCTTTATTAGAAGTTTTATTATACTTTCTAATAATATAATTTGTTTTTGCAACATAAAAAGAATAACAAAGTTCATTATCTACTTTTGAATGTAATTGTTCTAGTGTATCACTAAATTCATGAAATATTTCTTCTGAACAATGGGTATCAACAACCTGAATACATAATTTAATTAAGTTTAAAACTTCATTATTTTTATCTGTAGAATCAATTAATTTTTTTGCTTCTTTTCCTAAAGAAAAAGGAGTATTAATATTATAAGTGATTGAAATATTCTTTAAAAATATTTTCCATCTCATGATTTCTGAAAGAAGATGATCTTCTACAATTTTGGAAGCCAAATCTACTTTTTCTTTAGAAGGAATATTCCCATTAACTAAGCGAAACTCAATATCTCGCATAATGATTTCATAATGAGTAATTTTTCCTGACCATTTTATATATTCTCCATCTCCATAATCATTTTTATATTTTTTAAAATATTTTTCTCTTAGATCAAATAAATTTCTATGACTGAGCCAGTCTATCCAATTTTTTTCTATTTCTAATTCATTTTGTTCTAAATTTTGAAATGCTGCAAAAAGCTTAAATTTTTTAATGAGACTAAAAAAAGTATACCTCAATTTGCCATTATTATATACTTCCTTAGGATATATTTTCTGAAACAATTTTTCTTTTTCTATAGCTTCAGGTTTTTTTGAAAACTCTTGTTGTAGTATTTTAAATATTTGAACAGATTTATTCTCTTTTCTATTTTTAAGCCAAGCTATAAATGTTTTACTTTCTTCTTCATTTAAATTAGTAATTAATTGATATATATTCGTTTTTCTCATGTTTGTTTTAAATCTAAGAAATAAAAAGTAATATGATATTATAAAAAAATATAGAGAATTTAGACTATGATAGATGAAATTTGTTGAATGTCAAAGTTTATTGTTAAACATTTTTTCTATTTGTTCAATAGTACTCATTATTTTATCAAGTACAATAGAGGAAAAAATATATTGTAAATGTTTAAAATTTAAATATTTATTTGATGATTTTGTTTTATATCTTAAAAAATAGCTTGTCACAAAAAGAAAATATACTGTTGTTGAATTAAAACACTAGAATAAACAAACACTTTTTTTTGTCATTAAAAATTTTCTTTAAAATTTATTTCAATCGTTAAATTTACATCTATTCTATATCAACTATAACAAACACATTTATAATGAGAAAGAATTATTTTATATTCATTCTAATGATTATTCCCTTATTGGCCTTCGCTCAAGATAATACCTTCCACATGGATGATAATTCTTTGGTAACAGTGCAAACAGGAGGATTAATTCATGTAGAAGGAGATTTTCAAATGGATTCTAATTCTGATTTGGATAATGCTGGAAATATTCAATTACAAGGGAATTGGCATTTTTTAAATGCTACAGTTGATGTAACTACAGTAGCAGGTGCAGATGAACAAGGAACGGTTCTATTTCAGAATAATTATCCTGGTAATACACATAATATTGGAAGTATTCAAACGATTTTTGCTCCTTCAGATATGCTCGGAAATGCAGCATTTTATAATATCATTTTAAATAATGATCAAACCATAGTTGATTTAAGCGGAGGAGCAATTGAAGTAAAGAATACTTTAGATTTTTCGACTACAAATATTTTAAGAACCGAAACAGGTATAACAACAGGAGATGGAGAGGATGATTATGCTCATTTTGTTTATATGAGTAATACATCTAATGCTGCTTTTTTGAACGGAGCAAGTGCTTCAGGAAATACTGGAGGATATATAGAAGGTCGTTTGCGTTGGAATCTTTCTAATGGAACAACTTACACTTTTTTAGTAGGAACGGATGCTAAAAATTCTCAATTATTTGATTTACTTCCTACCTCTTCGGCTAATACTATTGTAGAAGGCTCTTTCACTGAAGATGCAGGAGGACCGATTTCCTTAGTAGATTGTATTAGTGTAGATTTAGATTGTGTTCCTAATCATGGTTGGTGGAATATTGATCCTATTGGTACAAATAATATTACGAATTATGCTGTAAGATTAAAAGGTAGTTTAACAGATAATTGTGGAGGAGTCGATTATGGAGTAGTAAAAAAACCAGAAGAAACAGCAATAAGTTCTTATGCTCTTGAAGGAGATGATGGTTTTATTCCTGCTGAAAAATGTGATGGTGTAGCGACTACAGTTACATCAGTAGCTAGGCATAATTTAACTGCTTTTTCTGATTTTTCTATAGGAACAGCTTTAATCCCATTATTACCTGTTGAATTGTTGAGTTTTTCAGGAGAAGAAAAAGGAGTTATTAATCAATTACATTGGACAATAGCTTCTGAGCAAAATGTATCACACTACGAAATGGAAAGAAGAACTGATAATACTGAATTTTCTTATTTAGGAACAGTTGATGCAATAGGTAATATTGCTTCTGAATGGACTTATTCTTTCGATGATATTCAACCAGAATTAATCTCCTATTATAGGTTAAAAATGGTGGATATGGATGGTTCTTATGAATATTCTAATATTGTAACAATTGAAAGAAGTAAAAAAGGAGCTTTCATTTCTTCTATCTTCCCTGTACCAGCTAAAAATCAAATCAATATACAAATCAATAGTACTCAAAATACTGATATATATTTTGAAATTATAGATGTTTTAGGAAGAGTATTATTAAGAAAAAATGATGCTATTCAAAACGGAATGAATCTTATTACACTTGATATTCAACAGTTCGTTTCAGGCTATTATTATATCCGTATTAATGGAGATAATAATGATATTAAACGCTTTTTAATACAGAGATAAAAACAAAAATATTTTTTAGCTAAAAAAATAAATCAAATAATTATGACAAAAATATACTTAACGCTCTTTATAATGCTTTGCAGCCTAAGTTTATTTGCCCAAAATGTAGGTATAGGAACAAGTAATCCACTAACTAAATTAGATGTTCAAGGTACTATATTAGCTGGAGCAAGAAATGCTACACATCATATTACTACTCCTAATGGCTTAGAAGCGATGATTCTTCCAGGAACTACTTCAGATTATCTTATCAATGTTCAAGATGGAAATGGTAGAATACAACATAAATGGAATGCTACTTATGGTACAGGAGAAACCTATTTAGTAGGAGCAGAAGATGCCTTTTTTATGGATATTAATGGGAATGCTGCTAATGATGCAACAACTTATTTTGAAATCAAACACGCTGATGGTTCTGCAGCAGCGGCAGGAGATGCTATTGTTTGGAATACACATTTTGTTATCACTCAAGGCGGAAGTATAGGAATTGGTACTTCTACACCAGATGCAACATTAGATGTTGTAGGCACTTTTCAGTATGTTGATGGAAATGAAGCGGCTGGTTTTGTGATGACGAGTGATGCCAGTGGAAATGTAGTTTGGGCAGCACCCGCCGACCAAACAGACCATGACTGGTATGAAGTAGGAGGTTCTATTCCTCCTGATGCTATTGGTGATAATATTTATACCAATGGAAATGTGGGAATTCAGGATGTGAATCCTTCAGTTCCTTTAAATGTAGTAGGAATATCTCGTGCTTCTAATGCTGCTGATGAATTAGAATATATAGAAATGGGACATGGAGGAAGTCATGCTTATATCAATTATGATGGAGATGGAAGTATGCATATTCGTCATGAGGCTAAAACTTTAGCAGGTTTTAGATATAATAATGCTACAGATTATGATGGCATTTTTGAGGTCCATTATGGTGGAAGTTCTGCTAATGTTTCTCATATAATACATGGTGATGGAACAACAGTTTTCAATGAAGCTTCCAGAAATATAGATTTTAGAATAGAATCTAACAATAATGCTAATATGTTTTTTGTGGATGCTTCTACAGATAGAGTGGGTATTGGTTTAAATGATCCTGAAACTGCTTTAGAGGTTGAAGGAGCTGTTATGGCAGATGCTTTTTTATTTGAAAATGCAAGAATAAAAACTTGTCATGGATGCGGTACAGGTACAAATGAAGAAATTGATCTAGATTGTGATGCAGGATATGCCATGCAGGGTTTTACTATGACTGACGTAGCAGGAGACTGGGAGGATAATGCTAAAATCATGTGCGTTGAGTTGGGTAGTGCCTTTTTAGGGGCGAGTGCAGAAGCAGGAACTAAAAGTACTGATGAAGGAGATAATAAATGGCATCATTCCGATTGTGGTGCAGGCAAAATTGCTACTGGCATAGAAATATCTACCACAGGTGGAAGAGCTGATGGGCATGTAACTTTGGTATGTGCTACTGTACAAGGAGGTTTAGCTGTCTCAGCTGATGTAACTGTAGTAACAGGACACTCCGCTAATATTGATAACGTTCCTCATGGAGTAACTTGTCCAACAGGTACATTTACAAAAGCTATTTGGATTTGGGCTGATGGAGATAGATTGGATGGTAATACCAGTATGGCTTGTAGAATTGTACGAGCTCAATAATTTTATATTATTATTGTTTATTTTTATAGGTCGAATAGTAGGTACTATTCGACCTATAATTTTAGAAAAACTATTGAAATATAAATGATAAAGTTATTGATAAAATTAATACCAATTCTTATTTTTATATCTTGTGCTAATCAACAAAAAATTAATACGGATTTTGAAATAAGAACGCCTTTTGGAATAATGGGAGTTGTTTTGTATGATGAGGTAGAAAATCATGCAAAAGAAATTAATTATCTAATCGAAAATAATCAAATGTCTAATCCAAGTATTGATTATTTGATGAAAGATAGTTTAATACAATTTAATTTTTCTTTCAATAAAAAAAATAGCATTTTAGATTATTCTTTAGCACCAGAAATATCTAATAAATATATTGTAAAAAAAGGAACTTTAATTACAAACTCAAAAATAAATGATAAAAATAATTTTGATTCAAGTGTAGATCAAATTTTTATTATTACAGGAAAAAAATATAATCAATCAGATTTAGATACTATTGAAGAAAAAATAAATCGAAAAAAATTTAATAGATGGCTCAGTTCTAAAATTGCAGATACTTCAAGTAAAGAATATCAAGAAATGGCAGCTATTATGAAAGAATTAAAAATAAAAAATGATACATCTATTTCACCTTCTCAACAATCAGCAATAAATATTTATAGAAATAATTTATTTAATGAGTGGAAAGAAAAAGGAAATGAGATAAAATATTCTGACAAGAAAAGGAAGACATATCAAACAATAGGAGGAATACCTCATTTAGATGGACAAGTTACGGTTATAGGAGAAATAGCTTATGGTATGGAGGTCCTTGAAAAATTAAATAAAATAAATACCGATGTAGATGATGTACCGTATCAGTATTTTGAAATTGAAATTAGCAATGAATAATTTTTTATGAGAATATTTTTATTAATTATATTGTGCGGAGTATTTTTAATTTCATGTCAAGAAAATGAAACGAATAAAAAAGATATTTCTTCATATATTGAAATGGGAAAGTATGATGAAAAAAATACTGTACTCTCGATTCACATTAATAGAGTCCCATCTCAAAAAATAAATAGCCATGTTTTTTTATATCAATATAAAGAAACAACTTTTCAAGTTGTAGATTCTATCGAGTTAAAAAAAATAAATTCATCAGCATCTTTTTTAATTGATACATCTCAAAAAGGAATGTATAATTTAGGAGAAGATTATAATGCTAATATAATTGTTGGAAATGAAGATACTATAGTAATCTATTGTAATTATGAAACCTTGACAAGAGTTGGAGATGTTGAAGTGGTTTCTAATGAAAACAAATATTATAAAAATGCCTTGCAACTTTCAAAAAAAGAATTTAAAGAAAGAAAAAAAATCATTGATGATTTAAAAAAAATAAATTCTTCTGAATTAGAAAGAAAAAAAAGAATACAATTAGAAAATCATTGGAAATTATATAATCATAAATTGGATTCAATAGCTTTATTAGTAAAAGGAAGTTATTTGTCTGAAATAATGATTCCAATATTTAAAACACCTGTTAGAAATATTGAAGAACCATTTATAAATCATGATGCTTATTTATTTAAAAATTATTTTAATAACATCCTTTTAGGGAAAGAAGAATTGTTACATACTCCTTTCTTTTCTCAATTTATTATTTATTATTTAAATCATTATAAAGGAAATTCTGATAGTGATTATTCTGATGGTGCCTATAATTTATTAATGAATAAAGAAAGTCATTCAAAAGTTCAAGAATCCATTCGTAATATTTTTATTGATTATTATGTACAGAATGAAAAACCAGATGTAGCCAAAGAAATAGCTATGATAGGAGAGGAAGGTTGTAGTGATGAGATATTAGCAGAAATAGAAGCAGAAGCATCATTTTATAAAGGCTTGAGTTTAAATGAAAAAATTCCAAACATTCAAGTAGAAAATTTTAATTTATATCAAGAATTATCTAAAGCAAAAAAAACTTTTTTATATTTTTGGCGTAACGGCTGTTCTTCTTGTGAAGCAGAACATTTAGCCTTGAAAAAAAATATTCAACAATTAAAAAATAACAATATAAAAGTCATTGGATTTGCTTTAACAGAAGAAAAAGAAGAATTAAAAAAAGAAGTTGAAAAATTTGAAATGAATTGGGAAAATATTTCTGATTTTAAAGGATTAAAAACACCATATATCAGTCAGTTTAAAATAAAAAGCACACCTGCTACATATTTAATTGATCAAGATGGATTACTTTTGCAAAAACAAATTTCAATTTTAAAATTAATGAATGAAGTAAAATGAAATTAAAAAATATTTTTTATCTTTTTTTACTGATAAGTATTTATTTTTTCTCTTGCCAACAAAATAATTTTGATAAAAAAGATATTTGGGAACAATATGAATTTGCTGTAACTATAGAAGATGAATTATCTGCTATGTATTTTTTAAATCAAATCATACAAGTAGATTCTAATGACATACAAGCAAAAGAAAAATTAGCCAATATTTATTTTAAAAACAATAATTATGAAGCAGTTTATTTATTGTTAAAAAATATCAAGTCAGCAAATAAAAAAATATTAGCAGAATCCATGTTACATCTCAACAAGAAAGATGAAGCTAAAATATTATTAGAAGAAATATTAAAAGTTGATACAAAAGGAGATTTAGATTCTAGATATAAATTAATAGCATTATTAAAAGAAAAAAAAGATTATCCTGCTGCTTTAAAAGTATTAAATGAAATTACAGAAATTAATAAAAGTAAAACTTTAGAAATTGAAGTACCTAGTGAGGATGGAGAAAAACAAAAAACATCTTATTACGCCGCCGCACATAATACTGCTGGAATCATATTTTTTGAGCTCAAAGAATATGATAAAGCGAAGAGTCATTTTGAAGAAGCTCTAAAAGATAATCCTAATTTTTATTCTCCTAAATTTAATCTTGAAGAAATTAAAAAGATAAAAAATAATGAAAAATAATCAAGTATTTATATTTTTAATGGTTATAACGTTATTTTTATTTTCTTGTGGAAATGAAAATAACGTAGATCATAAAAAACTATTAGAACAAGCCTACAAATTTAATGATATTAATACTGCAATAATTGCAGCACAATGTTTATATCTGGAAAATCCAGAAAATAATAATTATGCATTAGATACTTTAGTGAATTTGTATGATATTAAAAAAGCGTATTTTACAATTTCTAAATTATATGAAAAAGAAGCAGGAAAAATTACAAAATACTCTACTTTAATGCATGTTGCTTTAGCTCAAAATAGTATTGGTAGAATAAGCGAATCTATTGCTACATTAGAGCAAATGAAGAAAAAATTTCCAGAAAAAGAATTACATATTAATTATGAATTAGCAAGAGGGCAATATGCCAAAAAAGAAAAAGAAAAGTGTATTATTTTATTAGAAAAAATATTAACAGATCCTAAAGCTAATCAAGAAAAAATATCTATATTTTTTGGAGGAAATCAATATCAAAATATAGATTATTTGTCTGCGGCAAATAATATGATGGGCATTATTTTTTTAGAAGAAAAAAAATGGGATCAAGCAGAAAGTTATTTTAAAAAAGCTTTAGAAGGAAATCCTAAATTTCAGTTGGCTAAAAATAATTATGAACTTTTGAAAAAGGCTAAAGAAAAAGAAATTTCTAATTAATTGTTTTCAAAACTTTAATAAAGTTTAAATTCAATTCATTTAGCATTTAACCAATTTTCAATAAAAAAAGAATCTCCAGTTAAATGTCCCGTTACTCTATATTTAGACTCTTGCAACGCAATACTGTTTTTTGCTTTTTCATCAATCACTTTCCAAGGACGTCTTCCACTAGCATGAATAAAATAAATATCATTTCCATCATTTAATAAAAAACCAGTATGAGTATCTAAGCCAATAATATACAATCCTTTTCCTTGATGTTCAATATCTCCTAAAATACGTTTTAAAGATTGATTAGAATATCTTTTTATAGCTTGAGGACTTACCAAATTTTTTATCATTTGTTCAGAAGCCATTTTTGCTAATTCTTCTCGTTCTAAAGAAACACCCATGTCTTCTAAAACAGTAGTTACAAAATATCCACAAGCAATTTCTCCTTGACCTGGAATTTCTGTTTTTCCATAAAAATCATAATTTGTACCTAGCCAAAAAGGAAATAATTTTTCATCTAATAATTTTTGAAATTGTATTCCTGCTTTATAAATAAACTTTTCTTTTTCTAAAGAAATAAGATATTCTTCATTTAATTTTTTTTGTGTCAATAAAATTTCATGTATTTTTTGTTCATATTTTTTAGGCGTAAAATAAAAAGCATGATAACCAGGCAATCCAGGAAAAAATTGAACACCCCAATAATAAATAATTACCAATAAAAATATTCCAATGATTTTTAAAAAATGTTTTTTCATGTAATTATTCGTAATAATCTTTAATGTCTAAATTAAAATAATTTACCCATTTTGGTAGGAGGAACAATTCCTAAATGCTCATACGCTTTTTGTGTAACTTCTCTACCTCTAGGTGTCCGCTGAATAAATCCTTGCATAATTAAAAAAGGTTCATGAACTTCTTCAATTGTTCCTGCTTCTTCTCCAACTGCCGTTGCAATAGTTGTAATTCCAACAGGTCCTCCTTTAAATTTATTAATAATAGTAGATAAAATTCTATTATCCATTTCATCCAATCCACTCTCATCAACATTTAAAGCTTCTAAACCAAATTGAGCAATTTTTAAATCAATTTTTCCATTTCCTTTGACCTGTGCAAAATCTCTAATTCGTCTTAATAATGCATTAGCTATACGAGGCGTTCCTCTACTTCTTCGAGCAATTTCATTGGCTCCTTGTTCATCAATAGGAACTTTTAAAATAGAAGCAGAACGTTTTATAATATTAACCAATGTAGGAACATCATAATAATCTAATAAAAAAGTAATACCAAAACGAGCCCTCATCGGAGCCGTTAATAATCCCATTCGAGTAGTAGCTCCAATGAGAGTAAATGGATTTAAATTAATTTGAATACTTCTAGCATTAGGTCCACTATCAATCATAATATCAATTCGATAATCTTCCATAGCAGAATATAAATATTCTTCAACAATATTATTTAAACGATGAATCTCATCAATAAATAAGACATCTCCTTCACTTAAATTCGTTAATAAACCTGCAAGGTCTCCAGGCTTTTCTAAAACAGGACCAGAAGTCATTTTTAATTCTGCTTCCATTTCATTAGAAATAATATGAGATAAAGTGGTTTTTCCTAAACCAGGAGGACCATGTAATAAAACATGATCTAGAGCTTCATCTCGCATCTTTGCAGCTTTGATAAAAACATCTAAATTTTCTACAATTTTAGGCTGCCCGCTAAAATCAGATAATGATTTAGGACGAAGAGCTTTTTCAACTTGTATTTCTTCGTTTGTAAAATTATTTTTATCAGGATCTAAATTTGGATTCATGTATTTTTTATTAAAAATTATTTTGAACAGTTACTGAATTGTAAAAAAATATATTTTATTCCCCTTTATCAGGAGTTCCAGATTCTATAATGGTACAACAAGAAATTTCAATGATTGTTCCTTTCATACAA
>JAHDII010000003.1:0-19343 GCA_020630895.1 Saprospiraceae bacterium | reverse complement strand
TCCAGATTCTATAATGGTACAACAAGAAATTTCAATGATTGTTCCTTTCATACAAGTAGTCATAACATCATTTTTTTCTTTGTAATTTATCATTACAGTACGAGCATTTTTTAAATCATCTAATGATTTTCCTTCTTCAATAATAGCATAAGGATATAGTATTGTTTTATCATATAATTGAAGTAAATAAGAACAACCATCTAAGTTCGTATAATCTAAAACTTTAGCTTTTGTTTCACAAGTATCAGCGAGAGAAGAATCATTTGAAGACTTTTTTTGAACATTACAAGCCATAAAACATAAAAAATAACTCATTATTCCTAATAAAATTGTGGTATTTCTTTTCATAATAAAAATAATATACTAATAAATTATATTAATTCTTTACTTTTGCAACGTTTTTTAGAAAATCTCCAAAATAGATTTTCTTCAAAAGTAATTATATTATCTAATTTAATCTGCAAGTTCGGAAATTAAAATAAGTCTTAAAAATATGGAAGGACGTAAAATCACTCTCACTAAAACAGGAAAATTAAAAGTACCTACTCAACCTATTATTCCATTCATTGAAGGAGATGGTATAGGACCAGACATTTGGGCAGCGGCTCAAAAAGTTTTAGATGCTGCTGTTGAAAAAGCATATAATGGCAAAAAGAAAATTGTTTGGAAAGAAATTTTAGCAGGACAAAAAGCTAAAGATCAAACAAAAGAATGGTTACCTCAAGCTACACTAGATGCTGTAGCAGAATATTTAGTAGCTATTAAAGGACCTTTAACAACTCCAGTAGGTGGAGGAATTCGTTCTTTGAATGTAGCACTACGCCAAAAATTAGATTTATTTGCTTGTGTTCGTCCAGTACAATATTTTGATGGAGTGCCTTCTCCTTCTGTACATCCTGAAAAAGTAGATATGGTAATTTTCCGTGAAAATACAGAGGATATTTACGCAGGTATAGAATATTTAAAAGGAACAAGAGATTTAAATAAATTAAAGAAATTTTTAATTAAGGAAATGGGAGTAACTCAAATCCGTTTCCCTAAAACAGTTTCTTTAGGAATTAAACCTGTTTCTGTTGAAGGAACAGAACGTTTAGTTCGTGCAGCAATAAAATATGCTATCGCTAATAAAAAACCATCTGTTACTTTAGTTCATAAAGGAAATATTATGAAATATACAGAAGGTAAATTTAAAGAGTGGGGATATGAATTAGCAGAACGTGAATTTAAAAATAAAGTATTCACTTGGGCTCAATACGACAGAATTAAAAAAGAAAAAGGTGCTGATGCTGCAAATGCTGCTCAAGAAAAAGCTTTAGCAAAAGGAAAAGTTTTAATTAAGGATTCTATCGCAGATGCTTTCTTACAACAAATTCAAACTCGCCCTGCTGAATATTCAGTAATCGCTACATTAAACTTAAATGGCGACTATATTTCTGATGCTCTAGCTGCTATGGTAGGTGGAATCGGAATTGCTCCTGGAGCAAATATCAATTATGAAACAGGATTAGCTATTTTTGAAGCCACTCATGGAACGGCTCCTAAATATGCAGGTCAAGACAAAGTAAATCCAAGTTCTGTAATCCTTTCAGGAGAAATGATGTTCCGTTATATGGGATGGAACGAAGCAGCAGATTTAATTGTAAAAGGAATTAAAGGAGCAATTGAAAAGAAAACAGTAACTTATGATTTTCATCGTCTAATGAAGGGAGCTAAAAAATTAAAATGTTCTCAGTTTGGAGATGCTATTATTGAAAATATGTAATTGTCCTTTTTATTAAAGATAAAAATTCAAAATAGCCCAAAGTCTTGTAAGACTTTGGGTTATTTTTGTTAAAAAAATAAGTTTACCCAACGAACTACTTACAAAACCACGTCTTTTTTTTATGTTTGTGGGGTATTAGCTTATTCTATAATGTATTAGATATTAATAAAAACAAGAATGAGAAAGTTTATTGTTATAATTTTTATATTATTTTTTGGATTTTATTCTCAAAATTGTGCAACATGGACAGAAGGTTGTACTCCTAGTGGAGGGCATGAATGGATAATTACTTTGGTACCAGGAGCAACAATTAATTTTGATGCTTTATTACCTGCAAGTGCTTGGACTGTAACTCAAACAGGAACTAATCCAGAAGTATGGACTATTTATGCTGTTGATCCAGACCCTAATAATGTTTTTAGTTTTGCAGCAGGGCTTTGGACGATTTCTGGACCTGATTGTACAGCCTTAGATTTTGATATTGAGGCGATTGATTGCCAAATTAATGGTTGTCCAAATTGTGCCAATCCTCCATGTAATATCACACCATCAGTACCAACAAATTTGGTTTGTAATGATGAAGGAACACCTAGTGATCCCTCAGATGATACTTATACATTTGATATTAGCATCAATGAAACTTCTGGAAATAATAATACTTGGACAGCAAATGATCCTCTAAATTCTTCGGGAACTTATGGAGTGGTTACTATGGGACCATACTTAATTAGTGCAGGAGTACTTAATTTTACAATTACAGATGGTTTAGATGCTACTTGCTCTCAAATGGTATCAATAACACCCCCTGCTACATGTTCTAATTTTACAAATTGTGTCTTAACTATAACTGATGCAACAGAAGGGGTTTGTAATAATAATAATACACCTTATGATCCTTTAGATGATATTTATGATATTACAGTAAATGCTAGTGTCGTTTTAGGTGGAGCTAGTAATCAATTTAATGTTTCTGATGGAACCAATACTTTTGGTCCATTTACTTATGGAGTAGGTGGAACAATTACCCTACCTGCTGATGGAAATACTTATACTTTGACATTTACCGATGTAGATGATCTTAATTGTATCAATACAACTACTGTAATGCAAAACAATTGTTGTGAAATTGATATTGTAGCCACTCCTGTAAATGTTACGAATACAAATAATAATGATGGCGAAATTCAATTGTGTTTTAACTCAGGTGAAGCACCATTTATTATTTATTTACCCTCTTTGCCAGAAGCAACAATTTATGAAGTACCAGGCACTTGTTTACATAATTATTTAATATCAGGTTTGTCTCAAGGCTCTTATGATGTAACTATTATTGATGCCTTAGGTTGTCAAACAACAATTAATGATTTAGATATTGATGCTCCTAATTGTACAGGATTTCATTTATCAGATATTGTAGGACAAGATGCCCTTTGTAATGGTTCTTCTGATGGTACTTTAACCATTAATTTATTAGAACCAGGAGATGCTACTTCTATTACTGTAGATGTAGGACAAGGATTTCCTCCAATTACTTATACAGATTTAGAAAATCCTTTAGTGTATCCTGATTTACCAGCAGGACAATATTTTGTAGCCCTTTTTGATAATAATGGTTGTGAAGTAACTTATTTATTCAATCCAGTGGCTGTAAACGAACCAACTGTTGTTACTTCAACAGCTACACCTACTAGTACAACTGCTGTTGGTGTAGCAGATGGTCAAATTGAAGTTTGTGCTAATGGAGGAACACCGGATTATACTGTTACAATAGAACCCAATGTAGGAATAATGGGAACAGGTACAGGAACATGTCAAGGTAACTTTTTGATTACCGAAGTACCTGCAGGAACTTATAATGTTATTACAACAGATGCCAATGGTTGTGCAGATACTCTAGTCATAGTAGTGAATGATCCTACTTGCCCATTAACTATAGAAAATATTCAAATTATTGATTTAGATTGTGGAGGAGAAAGTAATGGTATTTTAAATCTTAGCATAGTAGATGGAGTAGAGCCTTATTCTATCTCTTTAGATGGAGGTGTAACTTTTTCTCCTACTCAAACTTCTCCAGATTTTATGATAGACAATTTATCAGCAGGAGAATATGATATGATAGTAATGGATGGAAATGGATGTTCAGTTTCTCATACCTCTCATATAGAAGTAAATGAAAATCCAATCATTACTTTAGATGAAAATATTACTCATGTAGCTGTTCCAGGTGTAGCTTCAGGAAGTATAGATTTTTGTATTAATGGAGGAGTAGAACCTTATACTGTAACAGTTGATCCTAATACAGGAAATTTACTTCAAATTGGAGGAACAGCAGACTGCGCAGATAGTTATTCATTAGATAACCTTCCTGCAGGAGTTTATAATATTACAGTTACAGATGATTTAGGTTGTTCACAAACATTTGCTATTGAAGTATTAGAACCTACATGTCCTGGTTTTACAATAGATGATATTACTGCAAATGATGTGAGCTGTTTTGGAGCGAATAATGGTTCTATAGATGTTTCATTAAATGGAGGAACAGGTCCTTTTACTTATCAATTAACAGGAATACAAACTGTTACAACTACAAATAATACTCATTCTTTTGTAGGGTTAGATAATGGAGAATATGAATTAGTTATTATAGATAGTTCTTTACCTCCTTGTTCTCTTCCTTATACATCAACAATTATTATTAATGAGCCAGAGGCTTTAACCTCAAATATAACAGTAATACCTCCTTGTGCAGGAATGTCAAATGGTATGATTTGCTTAATTCCAGAAAATGGTACACCTGATTATTCTTATAATGTAGAACTAGATGGAGAACCTCAAATTGTAGTTGCAGGACCACATCCAGATTGTCCTAGTGCTGAATTTCATGTTCCTAATTTAGCCTCAGGAACATATTTTATAGAATTAATAGATGGTAATGGATGTGTAGCACATTCTATTTATACTGTTTCTGATGTAGAAGTCGTTACTGGAGCAAATATTACACCTGATTGTACAGGGCAAACTGTTGGAGCTATAGATTTATCAGTTGCAGGTTATCCAGAATATACATACGAATGGTCAACAACAGAAACAACAGAAGATATTTCGAATTTAGAAAATGGAACATATACAGTAACAGTAACAGATAGCCGAGGATGTACTGTTGTATCACCAATAACAGTTGATTTACAAGATATGGTGTTGAATTTTGGTATAGGAGAAACTTGTATAGAACAAAATGCAGGTGTAATTATTACCTCAGTTGCTAATGGTGTTCCTCAATATGAATTTGCTTGGTCAAATGGAACAACGACTTCTAATGAAACATTATCGAACTTAGCAATTGGAACATATACTGTAACTGTAACAGATAGTAGGGGTTGTATTGCAGAAAGTTCTACTGAAGTAACAGAGTATGATATGGTAGCAGATATGATAGTAGAAAATACTTGTGTAGGACAAAATAATGGTTTTGCATCTGCTACTCCTATTCAAGGAATTCCTAATTTTCAATATCAATGGAGTAATGGAAGTAGTGATGCTACAATAACAGATTTAACACCTAATACTTATTCTGTAACCATTACAGATGTAAATGGATGTACAGCAATTAATGAAGTAACTGTTGAAGAATATGAATTAATTCCTAATCTACAAATACAAAATGTTTGTACAGGAGATAATTCTGGCTCTATTTCAGTTTCAGTAGAAAATGCAACAGCTCCTGTAGATTATCAATGGTCCAATAATGCAAAATCCATTAACAGGAGTAGGAGCTAATACTTATACAGTAACAATAACAGATGCTCTAGGTTGTGTTGTAACAGCTAATGGAGATATTAATGAATTTGATTCGCCAACAGCAGTAGCTAGCGAAGATGTTATAATAGAAGCAGGAGAAACGACCGATTTATCTGTTGCTGCTTCAGGAGGTTCTTCTCCTTATACTTATGTTTGGGATCCTCCATTTGTAGGTAATCCTAATGGAGCCAATACTACAGCAGCACCGAATCAAACTACAACTTATACTGTTATTGTAACAGATGATAATGGTTGTACCGCAGCCGATCAAGTAGTCGTAACAGTAGTACCTCCTGTAGTAGTGGTAATGCCAACAGCATTTTCACCTAATGGAGATAGTGATAATGAAGTCTATGAACCATTTATTCCTAGTGTAGATGTAACAGTAACGATGTTTAGAGTATTTGATAGATGGGGCAAATTACTTCATGATGATGTTTCATCTTCTTGGGATGGTACATTTAATGGTAAAGAACAACCTGTTGGAACTTATGTATATGTAGTAGAATATTTAGATTTATTAAATAGAACTGCTACCTTAAAAGGACATTTTAATTTAGTACGATAATTTTTAAACTTTCATAAAAGAATATTCTTATAAAATGAAGAGTTATCAATATATATATATCATCTTATTCTTACTATTAGGGTTTTCATTGACTCTGAAAGGACAAGATATTCATTTTTCACAATTTTATAATATGCCTCTTCAATTGAACCCTTCTTTAAGTGGTCATATTGAAGGAACATATCGAGTGAAATTGATTTATAGAAATCAATGGTCTTCTATTACTTCAGGAGGAGTATATTCAACACCAGGTCTTTCTTTTGATATGAATTTCAAATTGAAAGAAGAAAGTAGAAATTCATTAGGAGCAGGTCTTCTTTTTATTAATGATCAAACAGGAGGAGGAGATTTTAATAATCTAGTGATATTGGCTTCAGCAGCATATCATATGAACTTAGATAAAAAAGAAAAAACTTATTTATCTTTTGGAGTACAAGGAGGAATGATTTCTAAACGTTTAGATACTAATGCCTTAATTTTTTCAGATCAATTTGATAATTCAGGTAATGTAGGAATGCCTACAATGGAAAATTTTGCAAATACTAATATTTCTGGAGGGGATCTTCGTTTAGGAGTTACTTTTAGTAGTTATCCTTCTAATAAAATGAATTATAAATTAGGAGTTGCATATATGCACTTACTACAATCTAAGGAAATATTTTTAACCAATACAGCAACTAATACATTACCAGGTAGAGTAGCTGTTTTTGCAGAAGGAGAATTCAAAACGAAAAACCCTAAATTGAGTATTTTACCAGAGATATTATTTATGACTCAAGCAAGTATTAATCAAATTAATCTAACAACAAATTTAGGTTATCAGATTTCTCCTGATTTTGAATTGATTTTTGGAGGAGGTTATCGTCTTTCTGATGCAGCTATTGTAGGATTAGGCTTTGGATTTAAAGGAGTAGAATTAATGGCTACTTATGATATAAATATTTCTAAATTAAATCCTGCCTCTCAATACCAAGGAGGCTTTGAAATTAGTTTAGGATATATTGGTAGGATTAAAAAAGAAGTGGATCCTACTTTACCATGTATTAGATTTTAAAAAAAGAAATTGAACTCAACAATGAGAAAGACATATATTTCAATATTCATATTATTATTTTTAGCTGTAAGCATATCTGCTCAACCAGGAAAAGTACGTGATACTTGGGGCGAATTAGCTGAAAAAGCAGATTTCTTAATGGAAAAAGGAAGTTATTATTCTGCTACAGAATATTATATAAAAGCTATAGAATTAAATCCAGATAATTTAGATCTCAAATTCAAATTAGCTGAAACCTATCGCTTGGGTAGAGATTATAGAAAAGCAGCATCTTCTTATAGAAGCCTTAGAAAAAAAATATTGAGAGGAGATGCAAAGGATAAAAATAAATATCCTCTTCTCGATTATCATTATGGAATGATGTTAAAACAAGCTGGAGATTATGAAGAAGCAGAAGAAATATTTTTTCAATTTGCTCAAAATTATAAAGGAAGTGAAGGAGATGAATATGGTGAATTAGCTAAAGTAGCTTATGAAGGTTGTAAAATGGCTCGTAAAGGAATTGAACCTGTAGTAATAGTGAATGAATTAGATAATTTAAATAAAAAAGTGAATAGTAAATATACCGAATCAGCCGCTACAGTAATGGCTGATGGTACCTTATTATATACATCTCTAAAAGCAGACGAAGCCATTAATTTAGAAGATCAAGTGATCGTTTCTAAATTATATACAGCTACTATTGAAGGATTTAATAAAGTTAAAGGAGCAAAAGAAGTAGATATCAACATAGAAGGAGGATTAAACCATGTAGGAAGTATGGCTTTATCTCCTTCTGGAGAAAAATTATATGTAACTATCTGTGAGCAAGTATCTGTTGCTGAAATGAAATGTGCTATTTATGTAAGTGATAAAAATACAGATAATGATAAATATTCTTGGACTAGACCCCAAAAACTAGGAAATTCAGTCAATATGGATGGATACAATAGCACAACTCCTTTTGTTGTAGAGGGAAATAATGGACAAGATGTATTGTATTTTTCTTCAAACAGACCTGGAGGAAAAGGAGGTATGGATTTATGGGCAGCAACTTCAACTACAGGAGAGTTTGATAATGTAATTAATCTAGGAGATAAAATTAATACTGTAGGAAATGAAATTTCTCCTTTTATAGATGATGCTGAAGGTTATGAAGATCCTCGTCCTCGTTTATATTTTAGCTCTGATGGAAGACCTTCTTTAGGTGGGTTAGATATTTTTATGGCGAATAAAAATAATGTAAATTATACAGATTGGACATTGCCCGTAAATGCAGGAAGTCAAATCAATACTTCTTCTGATGACTTTTCTTTTGTGATGACAAAAGACAAAATGAAAGCCTATTTTGTATCTAATCGTCCTGGAGGATATTCTTTAGCTGGACGAACTTGTTGTGATGATATTTTTGTTGCAGATTTAGCTCCTCCGCCTTTAGAAAAACCAATCCTTGTAGATTTAACAGGTAGAGTTTATGATGAAAATAAAAAAATGAAATCAGGAATAGAACTGATTTTATACGATGTAACTACAGGTCAAAAAGTAATTGAATCTACAACCTCTGGAAAATCAGGTTTTGCTTATGATAAACTTCAGCCAGGAAGAGATTATATTTTAGAAATAGTAGCAGAAGGTTATGATAAAGAAGAATATAAATTTTCAACAAGAGGATTAGATGCCAGTAAAATCTTTACGAAGGATATTTATTTAAAGAAAACAAAAGTTGTTCCTACTACTTGTAATATTACAGGAACTATTTATGCAGATAGTGGAACAGGAACTAAAAGCTTACTATCAAATGCAAATATTAAAATATATACAACAACTACAGGAGTAGAGCAATTTTATAAAGAAACAACAACCAATTCAAAAGGAGAGTTTTCTATAAATGTTCCTAAAGGAGAAAGATATAAAATAGTAGCAGGTAGAGATGGATATTTGAATACCTCAACTTCTTATGATGCTAGAAATGTAGCAGATAATTGTAGCCATGAATTAAATCTATCTCTGAAAGAGAAAAAGAAAGATTTAGTATTTAAAATAGATAATATTTATTATGATTTTAATTCATCTAAATTAAGAGATGAATCTATTCCGAATTTAGAAATCTTATTGAAAATATTAAATGATAATCCTACTATTATTATAGAATTATTATCACATACAGATAGTAAAGGAACAGATCAATATAACTTGAAATTATCTCAGGAAAGAGCTCAAAGTGTTGTAACATGGCTCATTTCAAAAGGAATTAAAAGTAATAGGGTAGTTCCTAAAGGATATGGAGAATCTAAACCTTTAGTGCCTAATACAAATCCTGATGGTTCAGATAATCCAGAAAATCGTCAATTAAATAGACGAACAGAATTTAAAATTATTGGATATACCAATTAATCAAAATTTTAAATAACAAAACCGTCCTAATTTTACTGAAATTAGGACGGTTTTGTTTATGATAATATAAACTTCTTATTGCCAAGAAGGAATTAAACCTCTAACGCCCATATCTATAATTTGATCTGAATTAGTAGGCGTTGTAAAATCAAAATCTAATTGACCATTAGGAATATTATCTATCCATTCTAAACTATTATTAATAGAATAAGAAAGTGTTACGACAATATCCTCTGTTTCATCTCCAGTAATTGTAAGTGCTTGAGTAAAACCACCTGTTACCACACAAGAACCAGGAGGAATATCAGATGTTCCCGCTAATGGATTCACTACTGTTGTAGCTCCTTCAGGAGCTTCTCCTACAACTAACTGATTATAAGGTTCACAAACACCACTTAAATCTGTTTCAAATACCCAAAACCCTTGTAATTTATCATCATTTACTGCCTCAGTCATATTTTTAGGAGTGATATCAGAAATATAAACATTATAACCTAAAAATGAGGCTACAGTTCCTGTTTGAGTTGCACCTCCACAAAGATTTGGATCTATAGGAGCATTCACTATATTAAAAGTAATATCATAATTTTGATAGGTAACAGAAGTACGAATCCAATCATAAGTACCAGGATTGATGTCTTTAAGAGGAATAGAATAAAATACTTCATTTTCTCCTGCAACAAAAGCTTGGTCAAAATCAACAGCATCAGCTCCTCCAGCCGATGTTTTTGCTCCAGAATATGTAATTTCTCCACCTCCTAAAGGAGTAAAAGCACTAGGAGCTAATTCAATATAATGAATAGACATGGCATGAAAATTAGGTGTTTGAGCAGCATGTCCAGCAGGAATAGTTGCAGGTAAACCAATATTATTCAATCGTTCTTGATTTTCATCAAATACAAACTTGAATTTTAATTGTGGTTCATTAGAATTATTATTATCATTATCTTCTTTACAAGAAGAAAAACCTATCAGTAAACCAGCAAAAAAAAGAAAAGACAATAGTTTCATATATTTATAATTTTTAAGATTTCAAAAGAATAGACTTTATCACGAATTGTTTTTTATGAGAGACAGATTAGATATTTTGGAAATATACAAGGCATTTCTTGAAAAGCGTAGCCATAGCTACGGTTGAAAGAAATAACGAAGTAGATTTTCAAAATATCAATTTGGCTATAATCAATAATTCATGATAAAGTCTAGTATGTAATCAACGTTACAGAAATTTATTTTCGTATAAAAATAATGCTTTTATCTTTGCATAAAATTAATATAATTTGAAAGGATCAAAGATATATACAATTCAGGAAGTAGATCAAATAGCGAAAAATATATTAGATAAAATGTCTAATACGACAAATCTACTATTATTAACAGGAGATTTAGGGGCAGGAAAGACTACTCTAATTCAAACAATATGTAAACAATTAAATGTTATAGATGAAGTAAATAGTCCTACTTTTTCAATTATTAATGAATATAAAACGGAAACGAATGAATCCATTTTTCATTTAGATTTATACCGTTTAAAAGATGAAAATGAAGCTTTAGATATTGGTATTGAGGATTATTTATATGATGATAACTATACATTTATTGAGTGGCCTGAAATTATAGAAAGTTTGCTTCCAGATAATTTAATGAGAATTCATATCGAAAATATAGACAATTCGACGCGAAAAATCTTATTTTTGTAAGACAACCCAATTACTAGACTTTATTTCAAAATAAAGTCTGTTTGCTTTAGGAACCTTAAATATAATGGGAGAAAAAAAATATACGAATTATTCCAGTATTTTTACTGAAAGTCAATTGCAACCACAAGAAGAAGTGCTTGCAGTGATGAGGAAAAAAAAGAAATTATACATTGGTATTCCTAAGGAAACTTCTTTTCAAGAAAATAGAATAGCCTTAGTTCCTTCTTCAGTAGCAGTTCTAGTAGGGCATGGCCATAGAATTATTATAGAAAAAGGAGCAGGAGAAAAATCTAATTATGCAGATCAAGAATATTCTGAAGCAGGAGCTGATATAGCTTATAGTCCAGAAAAAGTATTTGAAGCAGATGTCATTATTAAAGTAGCTCCTCCTTCATTAGAAGAAATAGAATATTTTAAGCCCAATCAAATTATTATTAGCCCTATACATCTTCCTACGATTACTCCTGATTATCTCATGAAACTCAAACAAAAAAGAGTCATTGCTCTAGCTTGGGAATATATCAAAGATAATGTAGGATCTTTTCCTTTTGTTAGAATTATTAGTGAAATGGCAGGCTTAAGTGCTATGCTTACTGCGGCAGAATTATTAACAAATACAAGCAAAGGTCAAGGAATATTATTGGGAGGAATAACAGGAGTACCTCCGTGTAAAGTTGTGATTTTAGGAGCAGGAGTTGTAGCCGAATATGCTACTCGTACCGCTTTAGGTTTAGGAGCAGATGTTAGAATATTTGATAATAATATTCATAAAATGATGAGATTGCAACATCTTTTAGGACGTAGATTATATACTTGTTCTATTAATTCTGCAATCCTAGAAAAAGAACTTAAAGATGCAGATGTTGCCATTGGTGCGATACATTCTTCTACAGGAAGAGCACCTGTTGTAGTGAGTGAAGATATGGTGGCTAAAATGAAAGCAGGTGCTGTAATTATTGATGTAAGTATTGACCAAGGAGGATGTTTTGCCACATCAAGAGTTACAACTCATGATAATCCTACTTTTAGAGAATATGGCGTTATACATTATTGTGTTCCAAATATTGCTTCTAAAATTTCTCAAACAGCCTCTTTAGCCGTAAGTAATATCTTAACTCCTATCCTTTTAAAAGCAGAACATACTGGAAGTATTGAAAGATTAATTTATGATAATTTAGGCTTACAACATGGGGTTTATACATATAAAGGATGCCTAACTAATGAATATTTAGGAGAGAAGTTTCAAATTAAGACAACCAACCTTGATTTATTGTTAACATCTAATTTGTAAGGATAATTCTTACTTTTTTTTCGTTTTAAAGAGGTAAAAAAGACATTTCATTAAAAATCTTTTCTTAAAGGTATGTTATCAAATGAAAAGGCTACCTTTTACTCAATGCTTTTTACTAAATTTGCAACGCTTTTGCAAAATCTTTGAATAATTACTTAAATGAAAGATTTAAAATCTCTTATTGATGTAGAAAAATTACCTCAACACATTGCTATCATTATGGATGGTAATGGGCGTTGGGCTAAAAAACATGGGCAACCTCGTGTTTTTGGACATCGTAATGGAGTTAAGGCCGTTCGTGAAGCAACTGAAGCAGCAGCAGAATTAGGTGTAAAATATATGACACTATATGCCTTCTCTACAGAAAATTGGGGGCGACCTAAAGCGGAAGTCAATGCTTTAATGACTTTGTTGGTTCAAACTATCCGAAAGGAAATTGAAACCATGAATAAAAATAATATTAAACTTCAAGCAATTGGAGATTTAAGTCAATTGCCTTCTAAAAGTTATAAAGCATTACAAGAAGGAATTGAAAGTACTAAACATAATACTAGAATGACTTTAGTTCTAGCATTAAATTATAGTGCTAAATGGGAAATTATTGAAGCAGTAAAATCTATTGCACAGCAATCAAAAGATGGAAAAATCGAGCCTAATTCAATAACAGAAGCAACCTTTGCACAAGCTTTGAGTACTAATGGAATGCCTGACCCTGAATTATTAATTAGAACAAGTGGAGAACAACGAATTAGTAATTTCTTGTTATGGCAAATTGCTTATTCTGAATTAACTTTTTTACCTATATATTGGCCAGAATTTAGAAGAGAACATTTATACCAAACCATCATTGATTTTCAAAATAGAGAAAGACGATTTGGTAAAACAAGTGAACAAATCATAAATTCTAAAAAATAAAAGCAGCAAAAACAAAAGAAAAGGCGTATTAATGAATAGCCTATCCTTTTTTATAATAAAATTTTAAAAATCCTCAAGTGATTCGTTCAAAATAATTGAGAACAAGTTTTTTGTTATTAATTTTTTTGAAGACTTACTTAAAAGGATTTAAATCAAGTAAAGCTATAATAATTAAAAATATATTATAGCAAAAAATAACGACTTGCATGAGAATTATTTATGTATTATGTCTTTTCGTAGGACTTAATTTATTACCATATTTAGCAACAGCTCAACCAGGCTTAGGAAATGTTCAAGAATATGAGATTGGAAATGTAACAGTTTCGGGAGCAGTATTTAGTGATGAAAATTCTATTATTGCTGTTTCTGGATTTAGAGTAGGCGATAAAATTCGTATTCCAGGAAATGATGTTCAACGTGCTATCAAAGAACTTTGGGAATTACAATTATTTGAAGATGTTCAAATAAAAATGGATCAAGCTATTGGAGATGTAGTCATCCTTAGAATTGTAGTCAAAGAACGTGCTAGATTAACGAGATATGACTTTTTCGATATTAAAAAAGGACAAGTAGATGATTTAAAAGGAGAAGTTCAAAAATATCTTTTAAAAGGTGGAATTGTTACTGATGATGCGAAGCAAAACGTTAAAAATGCTATTGAAGGATATTATATTAATAAGGGATATTTAGATGTTGAAGCAGAAGTTAAAGAACTACCCGATGATAATTTAGATAATGGAATTAAATTAGAATTAAGAGCAAAAAGAGGTAAGAAAATTAAAATTAAGCACATCCTTTTTACAGGAAATGAACATGTAAAACCTTTTAAGCTTCGTAAATTAATGAAAGAAACCAAGCGAAGATTAAGAATCTTTGCAGGGTCTAAATTAATTGAAAAAGAATATGAGAATGACAAAAGAAGTATTGTTGCTCATTATAATAATTTAGGGTATAAAGATGCCGCAGTTGTAGGAGATAGTATTTGGAGAGATGGTGAAGGAGGAGATATCATGATTAGAATTGATCTTGCTGAAGGAAAACAATATTATTTTAGAGATATTACATTTAAAGGAAATTCTATTTATTCTAGTGAACAATTAGCTCAAATTTTAGGAATAGAAAAAGGAGAGCCTTTTAATCAAGAATTATTAGATACTCGATTATCTTTTAGCCAAGATGGTAGAGATATTAGTTCTTTATACATGGATAATGGCTATTTATTTTTTAATGTAGATGCCGTTGAAAAAGCGATAGATAATGATTCTTTAGATTTAGAAATTAGAATTTTTGAAGGTCCTCAAGCTATTATTGATAAAATAATTATCAAAGGAAATACAAGAACGAATGAACATGTCATTCGAAGAGAATTAAGAACCTTACCTGGCAAAAAATTCAGCCGTTCAGATATTATTCGTTCTCAAAGAGAAATTATTAATTTAGGATATTTTAATCCTGAAGCATTAGGAGTAAATCCAATACCTAATTTACAAAGAGGAACCGTAGATATAGAATATACTGTAGAAGAAAAATCATCTGACCAATTAGAACTTTCTGCTGGTTGGGGAGGAAGAGGAAGAGGAGTGATAGGAACATTAGGAGTTACCTTCAATAATTTTTCATTAAGAAACATATTTAAAAAAGAATCTTGGTCTCCTTTACCTCAAGGTGATGGACAAAAATTATCAATTAGAGCTCAAACGAATGGTCGTTTTTATCAATCGTATAATTTTTCATTTACAGAGCCTTGGTTAGGAGGTAAAAAACCTAATTCTTTTACAACAGGTTTATTCTATTCTTTACTAACAAATGGAGGTAATAGAGATTTATCAACCTTCCAAAGTTTAAGTATTATAGGTGCTTCTGCGGGCTTAGGAACACGTCTTAAAGTACCAGATGATTATTTTGTATCTTCAACATCATTGAGTTTACAAAGTTATAAACTTAAAAATTGGGTAAGAGGAGGATTTACTCTTAGAGATGGTACTTTAGTATTAGATGGAAGATATAACAACTTTGCATTAAAACAAACCATTTCAAGAAACTCAATCAATCAACCTTTATTCCCTACATCAGGTTCAAAAGTATCTTTATCTGCATCATTTACATTGCCTTATTCTCTTTTCCGTAATGTTGAAGATTACGATGCTCTTGATAGTGATGTAGCAAGACAAGAATGGGCTCAAAAAAATCTTAGATGGTTGGAATATCATAAATGGCGTTTAGATGTAGAATGGTATTCTAAAGTTGTAGGAAAATTAACATTGAAACTAGGAGGTAAATTTGGATTATTAGGTTCATATAATAGTAAAATAGGATTGACTCCTTTTGAAAGATTTGAATTAGGAGGAGATGGTATTTCGAACCAATTTGTAGGTATTGCAGGAAGAGATATTTTAGCGCTTAGAGGTTATGAAGTGAGTGACCTTGAAGCCAATAATGCTGGAGGAGCTTCTGTATTTAATAAATTAACTGTAGAACTTCGTTACCCAATATCATTAAATCCAAGTGCTACTATTTATGTCCTTTCTTTCTTTGAAGGTGGAAATGCATGGAATAGTATAAAAGATTATAATCCTTTTGATTTAAGACGTTCAGCAGGTGTAGGAGTTAGAATTTTCTTGCCAATGTTTGGTATGTTAGGATTTGATTATGGTCTAGGATTCGATAAAGACGAAACAGTTCCTAGAGGATCTAAATGGTCTGAATATGGTAAATTTAGTATCATATTAGGTTTTGAACCTGAATAATCAAATTTAAGGTAGTTAAAATGAGGTTAAAAAATGAAAAGACATTGAAAACTTCAAGTTTAACTATGCATTGATTATCAATGAAATAGGAAGAATCATCTTAAATAAATTAATAAAAAATCTTTTTTTGATTCGTTTGTTAAGAATTTGATTCAAAAAAGGAATCTAGAAAACCTTAATTTTGGGTTTAAATATTGATTTGTAGAATATAATTTTTTGTAAAAATATTTTAACATAATGAAACAATTTGTAATCATATTTGCATTTTTAGGACTTGCCACAACAACAATTCAAGCACAAAGAATTGCTTGTGTTGATGTAGTTCAAATTCTTGAAAGTTTAGAAGAGTATAAAAATGCTCAAACAGAATTAGATAAAGTTGCTGCTCAGTGGAAACAACAAATTGACCAACAAAGAGACGAAATTAGAGGGCTTTATAATAAATTTCAATCTGAAATGGTCTTATTAAGTGATGAAGCAAAGCGTGAACGTGAAGATGAAATTTTGAAGAAAGAAAAAGAAATGCGTGAGTTTCAAAAAACAAAATTTGGGCCTAATGGAGCATTATTCAAAAAAAGACAAGAATTAGTAAAACCTATCCAAGATAAAGTATATCAAGCCATAGAACGATATGCTGAACAAAGAGGATATGATTTTATTTTTGATAAAGGAAGTAGTGCAGGATTACTTTTCACTAATCCTAAATATGATAAAACATCTGATATTTTAAAATCATTAAATTAAATTTTAAAGAGAATAATAATTTAAACTGGAAGAACATGACTAAAATGATTCGATACACATTAGCCATTGCATTAATTTTTTGTATGGCATTTTCTGCGGAAGCACAAAAATTTGGATACACCAATTCTCAATTGATTCTTTTAGAATTACCTGCTGTTAAAAGGGCAGATGCTGATTTAGAAGCATACCAACAACAACAGCAAAAGCAATTTCAAAAAATGATTGATGCTTATAAAGTAAAAAGAACAGATTTAGAAAAAAGATACAATGATGGTACTATTTCTAAAGTAGAAGCAGAAGCAGAATTAAAAAAATTAGCTGCCGAAGAACAAGAATTAATGAAGCATGAACAAAACATGATTGCTAATTTAAATCAAAGACGTCAAGATTTAATTGCACCAATTCTTGAACAAGTTCAAAAAGCAATTGATGCAGTAGCTGAAGAAAAAGGGTATCAATATATTTTTGATACAAGTACAGGAGTTTTACTTTATGCAAAACCTGAAGATGATATTACAGATGCTGTAAAGGCAAAATTAAATGCCCAATAAGAAAATATATCACTATAAATCTCCTATTGGGATATTTGACTCCGGCGTTGGTGGCTTAACAGTCGCCAACGCCGTTGTTCATTTATTACCTCAAGAAGAAATTATTTATTTTGGAGATACAGCCCACCTTCCTTATGGAGATAAATCTCCTGAAACTATTCAACGATATAGCGAAAAAATAACCCAATTTTTAATTCAAAAAGGTTGCAAATTAATTGTCATTGCTTGTAATTCTGCTTCTGCAACTGCTTATGATTTTCTTCAAGAAAAATATAAACAAATTAAAATAATCAATGTTATTGATCCTTTAATTGAAGAAGTCATTCAACATTCATTTAATGAAGTTGGAGTAATTGCTACTAAAGCAACAGTTGCTTCAAAAATTTATGAAAAAAAAATAACTGAAAAAAATAAAAATACAAAAATAATTTCTTTGGCAACGCCATTATTAGTTCCAATGATTGAAGAAGATTTTTTTGAAAATCGAATTAGTCATGCCATTATTAAACATTATATCAATAGAGATGTTTTTAATGATATTGAAGCTATGTTATTATGTTGCACACATTATCCGTTAATTAGAAAAGAAATAGAAAAATTATTTCATAGAAAAATACAAGTTTTTGATAATAGTGATGTTGTTGCTCATCAAATAAAAAAATATTTAGAAGAAAATAATTTATTAAATCCTAAAAAAGAAAAAGAACATCAATTTTATGTTTCTGATTATACACAATCTTTTGAAAAAGCCACTCGTCTTTTTTATGGAGAATTAATTTCATTAAAAGAAAAATTATTATAGTCCAATGAATATTTTAAAAACAACAATTATTTTATTATTAATGATTCTCTTTTTTTCTTGTAAAACACAACAAAAAGCAATAAACAAAAATAATAATAACACTCCTTTAATTATCGAAAATAAAAAAGAAGAAACTTCTGTTACTGACATTCCCAAAGATAATCCGAATACATTTGAAGAAGAAGAAGAGTTTTATGGAAAAATGTTACACGAAGGAGATAAAATACCTGTTATTTCATTTTATGATATTAATGATGAAGAATTTAATTCTAAAAATAAAATTGTGATATACAGTTTTTGGTTTGTAGATTGTGCTAGTTGCAAAAAAGAAATTCCTGTATTAAATGATATTCAAAAATATTTTTCTAATAAAAAAAATATTGAATTTGTTGGCGTTACATTTAATAATGATTCAGAAATTAATTCTTTTATAAAAACAACTCCCTTTCATTTTAGAATGCTTCCAGATGCTTATTCTATTATTCATCGTTTTGGAATAAGAGCATATCCCTCTACTTTTATTGTAGATTCAAAAGGAATTATTCAAGTACAACATTTAGGACCTATTTTAGAAGAACAAAAAAAAGATATCATTCAAAAAATAAAAAGTATAGATAATTAATGATGAAGTATTTTTTTATTTTAATAATTATTGGTTTTAATATAATTTCTTGCTCTTTAGAAAAAGATAAAGATGCTAAATATTATGATTTAATTCAGGGAGAATGGGAATTAGATCAAGTAGAAACTATTAACAACTTTAGGCAACACGGCTATTCTTTTCAAGATTCCATAAAAATGGATTCTCTTTTAAAAACAGATTTTTATTTTAATTTCAAAAAAAATAAAACCTACTCTTATACAGAAAAATATTATAATAAAACACTTTGGAATGTAAAAAATGAATTTCAATTTGGAAGAGCATGGACATCTTATCCTTCTAATAAAGAAACAGTAAAAACAATTCAAAATGAACCTCCTAATATATTAATACTGTATCAATTTAAAGGAGAAAAAAGACCTTCATCTTTTATATTA
>JAHDII010000207.1 GCA_020630895.1 Saprospiraceae bacterium | reverse complement strand
GCAATTCATCATTAGATTTTCTTTTAATTTTCCATTTCATAGATTGAGCAGAATGAGTAGATTCTTTATCACTAGGACCAAACATCATTAAAGAAGGCCACCACCAACGATTGAGAGCATCTTGTGCCATTTCTTTTTGTTCAGGTGTTCCTTGTGCTAAAGTGAGCATAATTTCATAGCCTTGTCTTTGATGAAAAGATTCTTCTTTACAAATCTTTACCATAGCTCTTGCATAAGGACCATAAGAAGTACGAGTCAGCATAACTTGATTCATAATTGCTGCACCATCTACTAACCAACCAATAGCACCTATATCTGCCCAAGAAGTTGTAGGATAATTAAAAATACTAGAATATTTTGCTTTTCCAGAGTTCAAGTCTTGAAATAATTGATCTCTTTCTGCTCCTAGTGTTTCTGCTGCCGAATATAAATATAATCCATGTCCTGCTTCATCTTGAACTTTAGCCAACAAGGCTACTTTTCTTCTTAGATTAGGAGTTCGCGTCAACCAATTCCCTTCTGGTAACATTCCTACAATTTCAGAATGAGCATGTTGAGAAATTTGTCGAATTAATGTTTTTCGATATTTTTCAGGCATCCAATCTTTGGCTTCAATTTTAATTTCAGCATCTATTTTTTCTTGGAATTTTTCTTCTAATGTTTTCATAAAAATTAGATTTAGAGATGTAGCAATATTTAGATTTTATATGTTCTAAATATTTCTACATCTAATTATCTTATAAATTACATTGCATCATCAAAATTAACAACCACTTTTTCTGTTAAAGGCAATGCTTGACAAGTTAAAATATATCCTTGTTCTACTTCTTCAGGTTCAAGGGCATAATTGACTTCCATTTCAACTTGTCCTTCTATTAGTTTTGCTTTACAAGTACAACAAACGCCTCCTTTACAGGCATAAGGCAAATCTGCACCATTCAATAAAGCAGCATCTAAAATATTGTTCGTTCCTTGTGATAAATCAAATTGAAAAGATGAACCACTATCAATAATAGTGACTTGACTTATCTTATCATTTTTAGATGTTGTAGTTTTTCTTTTTTGTTGTCCTCCTTTTTTAGAATTTGCTGTTGTAAATAATTCAAAATGTATTTTTTTCTTATCAACTTCTCTTTTTAATAATTCATCTTGAATACAAAAAATCATTTCTTCAGGACCACAAATAAAAAAATCATCTACTTGTTCAGTATGAATTAATTTTCCTAAAATATGTTCTAATTTATCCACATCAAATCGTCCATTAAATAATGGAATATCTTGCATTTCTCTACTTAAAAAATAATAGGCCTGAAAACGATCTAAATATTTGTTTTTTAATCCTTCAATTTCTTCCTTAAAAATAATAGAATGAATATTTCGATTAGAATATAATAAAATAAATTGTGAATGAGGTTCTGTTTCAAGTGTTGCTTTAATAATCGACATCATAGGAGTAATTCCACTACCTGCGGCAAAAGCAACGTAAGATTTCTTTTGTTGAGGATTTAAATCTGTATAAAAATTACCCATTGGAGGCATTACATCTAATGTATCTCCTACTTGTAAAACATCATTGGCAAATGTAGAAAATAAACCTCCTTCTATTTTTTTCACTGCCACTTTCATTTCTTCTTCATTAGGACTACTGCAAAGAGAATAAGAACGCCTTACTTCTTCCCCATTAATTTCTGTTTTTAATGTAAGATATTGTCCTTGCTTATAATTGAAAATATCTTGAAGTTCAGTAGGCAAATCAAAAGAAATTGAAGTGCAATCATTGGTTTCTTTAGTAAGAGATGCCACTTTAAGAGTATGAAATTTAACTTTAGCCATAATTAAACTAACGGTTGTTAGTTTGCAAATATACAAGATATCCATCACTTATGCAAATCATTTTTTATATGTTCGTTTTGGATTATTTAATACTTTTAGTAATTTACACTTCCCTAAAAAAACAAGAGAGTAACAATATAACTCAACACAATAAATTTTAACCGTTATTATATTGAAAACCAAATATTTAGCTCAATTCATATAAAATGGATAAAAGGCGTAATTTTATAAAAAAATCAATATTGGGAATATTAGGAATAAGTCTAATTCCTAATTGTGCTCCATCTTTAGAAAAAAAAGAAACAAGAGAAAAAAATATAAATCCTAATTCAAAAGAAGGACTTCCCATTGTTATTTCTACCTGGTTCCATGGATTAGAAGCGAATAAAGTTGCAATGGCAATTATTCAAAAAGATGGAAAAGCTATTGATGCTGTAGAACAAGGAGTAATGACTGCGGAAGCAGATCCTGAAAATACATCTGTAGGGCTTGGAGGGTTACCAGATAGGGATGGAAATGTTACTTTAGATGCTTGTATTATGGATGAAACTGGAAATTGTGGTTCTGTTTCTTTTTTGCAAAATATTAAACATCCTATATCTGTTGCAAGGAAAGTAATGGAGGATACTCCTCATGTGATGCTTTCAGGGGCAGGTGCTTTACAATTTGCTTTAGCTCATGGTTTTCAAGAAGAAAATTTACTAACAGAAAAGTCTAAAATAGCTTGGGAAAAGTGGAAAAAAGAATCCAAATATCAACCTATTATTAATATTGAAAATCATGATACTATAGGATTATTAGCTATAGACAAACAAGGAAATATTGCAGGTGCATGTACTACATCAGGTCTAGCATATAAAATGCATGGTCGTGTAGGAGATTCACCTATTATTGGAGCAGGTATGTTTGTAGATAATGAAGTAGGAGGTGCTTGTGCAACTGGTATGGGAGAAGCTGTCTTAAAAACATTAGGTTCTTTCCTTGTAGTTGAACTTATGCGACAAGGAGCTAGTCCTCAAGAAGCTTGTGAAGAGGCAGTTAAAAGAATTACTAAAAAACAAAATTATAAAGATTTTCAAATTGGATATTTAGCCATTAATAAAAAGGGAGAACATGGTGCTTATTGCATCCATAAAGGATTTAATTATGCTTTATCTCAAGGAGAAAAAAATGAAATGTACGATGCTAATTTTTATCATCAATAAAATATTTTACTAACTAATTATTTAAAACTATATCAAAATGGGGCAACAAAAAAAATATACTACAGCCTTTATTATTATTACTTCTCTATTCTTTTTATGGGGATTTATCACGGTATTCGTAGATTCTTTAATTCCAAGATTAAAGGAAGTCTTTGAACTCAATTTTTTTCAAGCAGGATTGGTTCAGTTTGCTTTTTTCATGGCTTATGGTTTATTATCAATACCCGCAGGGTTCATGCTTTCAAAAATTGGGTATAAAAAAGGTGTTGTTGTAGGATTATTGACAATGGGCTTAGGCTGTTTTTTATTTTTCCCCGCAGCATCTATGAGGGTTTTTCCTTTATTTATGCTAGCCTATTTTGTTTTAGCAGGAGGAATGACTTTCTTACAAGTTGCAGCCAATCCTTATGTTTCTGTATTAGGTCCAGAAGAATCTGCTTCTAGTCGCTTAAATTTATCACAAGCTTTTAATTCTTTAGGTACAGCTATTGCACCAGCATTTGGAGCTATTTTAATTTTAAGCGATAATGTCAAAAGTTCCGATGAGATTAAAGAATTAGATGCTGTAGCTAAAGAAGCCTACTTTGCAAGTGAAGCATCAGCCGTACAAACTCCTTTTATTGTGCTAGCAGGAATTATTATTTTATTAGCTGTATTCTTTGCCATCATTAAATTGCCTGAAATTTTAAGTAATAATGATGCAAATGAAAACGATACAGATAATTCGTTTTCTAAAGAAGTAAATATTTTAGATGACGAAATGATTCATCATAGACAAAATAATAATGGATTTTTAGATAGTTATATTGAGGCATTTAGGTTTCCACAATTAAAATGGGGGGCCTTAGGTATTTTTGTCTATGTTGGTGCTGAAGTAGCTATAGGAAGTTATTTAGTAAATTATTTTCTAGATATGAATTTAGCAGAAGCCATTAAAAATAATGATTTTATGTCTTCTATTTCTTCTACTGTTTTAGGAAAAGATTTAGCAGAAGTAGATAATAAAGGAATTGTAGGAGCATTTGTTTTATTTTATTGGACAGGTGCCATGGTAGGACGATTTATAGGAGCTTATTTGACTAAGAAATTTAATCCTTCCAATATTCTTTCCATTTTTGGTTTAGGAGCTATTACTATGATTTTAATTTCTATAATGACAACTGGATTTATTTCTATGTGGTCTATTATTTTTGTAGGATTATTCAATTCCATTATGTTTCCAACTATTTTTACATTAGCGATTAATGGAATTGGAAAATATAAACCACAAGGATCTGGAATTTTATGTACAGCTATTGTAGGAGGTGCATTTATTCCACCATTATATGGTTTATTAACTGATTCTATAGGTTTCAAAATGGCTCTTGTATTAGTAATTATTTGCTATACTTATATTACTCTTTATGGTAGAATAAGAAATAATATTGCCGAATAAATTATATCCTTTACCAAATGAAAAAAACTATTTTATTTTTAGTTTCCATTTTTTTATTTTCTTGTTCTGGCTCAGAAAATAAAAAAATGGAAACTATTGATTATGTCAATACTTTTATAGGAACAGGTGGACATGGTCATACTTATCCAGGTGCAGCGGCTCCTTTTGGGATGGTACAACTCAGTCCAGATACTCGTCTAGAAGGCTGGGATGGTTGCAGTGCTTATCATTATTCAGACCAATATATTTATGGTTTTTCTCATACACACTTAAGTGGAACGGGTGTTTCTGATTATGCAGATATTTTATTCATGCCATCAGCAGATTCTATTTTTTTTAATAATGGTTTGAATCATCAAAAAGGATATCGTTCCTCTTTTTCACATGAAAAAGAAACATCTTCTCCTGGCTATTATGCTGTACATTTAAACCGCTATAATATTGATGTAGAATTAACTGTAACGGAACGTGTAGGTTTTCACAAATATAATTTTAATCATCATAAAACACCTCATGTTATTTTAGATTTAAAACATCGAGATAAAATCATTCAATATCAGTTTGAACAAAATAACAAAAATAGTATTCAAGGATATAGATATTCTGATGCTTGGGCGAAAGAACAAAGAATTCATTTTTATGCAGAATTTTCAGAAGAAATTCAAGAAATAAAATATAGTAGTGATAGTTTAAAAATGGCTATTATTTTTAAACCATTAGAAAAACCGCTATTATTAAAGGTTGGAATTTCAGCGGTAGATATTCAAGGAGCAAAAAATAATTTATTAACAGAAATTTCTCATTGGGATTTTGAAGCAATTAAATTAGAAACTCAAAAAAAATGGAAAGAGGAATTAAAAAAAATAGAAATACAAGGAGGAACAGAAGAAGAAAAAACAATATTTTATTCTGCATTATATCATAGTTTTTTAAACCCCAATTTATTTGTAGATGCTGATGGGCGTTATTTAGGAATGGATTTAAAAATTCATCAATTAGAAAAAGGAAAAAATCATTATACCGTTTTTTCTTTATGGGATACATTTAGAGCTACACATCCATTATTTACTATTCTTCAACAAGAAAAAACAAATGAATTTATTCAAACATTTATTAGACAATATCAAGAAGGAGGGCAATTACCTATATGGGAATTAGCTGGAAATTATACTGGCTGTATGATTGGCTATCATTCTATTCCTGTTATTGCAGATGCTTATATAAAAGGTATTAGAGATTACGACATACATCTAGCGTTAGAAGCCATGATTCATTCTGCAAATCAAGATAAATTAGGTTTGTTTTTTTATAAAAAAAATGGTTTTATTTCCGCAGAAAATGAAGCAGAATCTGTTTCTAAAACTTTAGAATATTCTTATGATGATTGGTGTATTGCTGTAATGGCAGATTCTTTACAAAAAAAAGAAATTGCTCATAATTTTTATAAAAGAGGACAGTATTATAAAAATGTTTATGATCCTCAAAGTCAATTTTTTAGAGCTAAAAATAATAATTCATGGTTCACTCCTTTTGTTCCTGAAGAAGTGAATTTTAATTATACAGAAGCTAATGCTTGGCAATATTCTTTATTTACTCCTCAAG
>JAHDII010000206.1 GCA_020630895.1 Saprospiraceae bacterium | reverse complement strand
TGAATCTAAAATTAATACCGATTTAAAAATATTAAACGGGAAACAACAATTTTCAGCTAATGGATATTATCATCCTCCATACTTAAAAATAAATAAAAATTATTTTAATATAGATGCAGAGTTAAAAGAATATCCTCTAGAAATTGCAGAATATTTTATAGGAGAACAAATTTCAGAAACTTCAGGTGTAGTCAGTGGAAAAATTAATATTAAAGGTACTCCAAAAGATCCTTTAATTAGCGGTTTTACAGATGTACAAAATGGAACAACAAAAGTAGATTATTTACAAACTACTTTAGATATACCTAAAGGAAGAGTAGAAATAACACCTGACTTCTTTGATATTACAGGTCTTCAAATTTATGATAAAGAAGGGCATCAAGCAATAGCAAGAGGAGGAATTAAAAATAGAAAATTTAAAGAATTTGAATTAGCTATTCGCCTAAATTCTGACAATTTTATTGCAATGGATACAGATGAATATGATAATTCTTTATTTTATGGTAAAGGAGCTGGAAAAATAGAAGCAGCATTTACAGGCGATTTTAAAAATACACATATTGAAGTTAAAGCAACCACGAATAATCAGACTAAAATATTTTTACCTATTACTTATGGTCGTACAGAATCAGAATTGAGTTTTATTACTTTTAATGATGCTCAAAAAGATTTTAAAGATTCTTTAAAAAATCAATTCATTCCCAAAGAATTAAGAGGACTTGATTTAAACATGAATTTAACCATTACGCCAGATGCAGAAATTCAATTAATTTTTGATGAAAAAGCAGGAGATATTTTAAGAGGACGAGGAAATGGAGATATTGAAATTAATGTAACTAAAGAAGGAGATTTTACTATGCATGGCGATTATATAGTAGAAGAAGGACGTTATTTATTTACATTATTAAATGTAGTGAACAAACCTTTTGTCATAAAAAAAGGAGGAACCATTTCTTGGTCAGGAGATCCATATTCTGCTAATATTAATTTACATGCTTCCTATGAAAATTTAACCACAACACCCTATAATTTTATTTTAGAATATTTGAATTTAGATATTGATAGAGACCTTGCACAACAAACCACTCCTGTAGATTTATCAATGCACTTAGAAGGAGAATTATTTCAGCCTGATATTTCTTTTGATATTTCTTTTCCGAATTTAAAAGGACGCTTGAAAAATTTTACAGATAGTAAATTAAGAATTGTTCGAGAAGATGAAAATGAATTGAATCGACAAGTATTAGGACTTATTGCTTTTGGTTCATTCTTCCCTTCTGATATGGCTTATGCTAATACAGGAATTATTGATGGAGGAATTAATACTTTAAGTGAATTATTATCGAATCAATTATCTATTTATTTAAGTGAATTACTTTCTGAAGTTATTACAGATGTAGATTTGGATATTAATTATCGCTATTATGAAATTACTGATTATGATTTTGATCCAGAAGGTTTTAAAGTTGGAAGTGAATTAGAAATTAGAATGAGTAAAGGACTTTTAAATAATAGATTAGTGATTAACGCAGGTTCTAATTTTGATGTAGATGGTCAAAATAACAGCGGTGCATTTTTAGCAGGCGATTTATTGATTGAATATTTGATTACTCCCGATGGACGATTTAAAATGAGATTTTATCAAGAAACCGATCAAATCATTACAGGAGAAAGAAGAAATCAAACAGGCGTTGGATTGACTTATAGAAAAGAGTTTAATTCTTTTAAAGATTTATTTAGAAGAAAGAAAAAACAAAAACAAAACACACCTACATTTTTTGAAACTTATCAAGATTTTTTAGAAAATTTAAGGCGTTCAGCAGAAAAAACAATTGAACAATAATATTAGACTTTATCCTGAATAGTCTATTTTTTTAAAAAAATATCATTAACTTTAAACCTTTGAATACAAGGATAGTCTTATCACTATCATCAATCAAATTATAAAAGAAATTATGAAAAAATTATTATCTATTGCAATAATCTGTTGTTTAGGATTGGCAACTATCCAAGCACAACACCATCCTCATCATAAAAAAGGAGGAGATCATTTAGAAAAATTAAAAACAGAACTTCAATTATCTGATGAGCAAGTCAGCAAACTAGAAAAAGAATTCAAAGCTTTAAAAGAGGAAATGAAAAATCTTCGCCACTCTGAAATGAGTAGAGAAGAAATGAAAGCAAAATTTGAAGAATTAGGGGAAAGAAAGGAAGCTATCTTTGAAAAAGTATTAACAGAAGAACAAAATGCTAAGTTTGAGCAAATGATGCAAGAAAGAATGCTCAAAAAGGATGAAATGGCTAAGGAAAGAATAGAGATGCATAAAAAAAGAATGGAGGATAAAAAGCCAATGCACGATGAATTAAAAGCCTATCATCAAAAAAATATTGCTCCTTTTATGGCTGCTAAAAGAGCAGCGCTAGATAAAATCATGAAGAAAAAAGATCGCAAAAAAGCAGATGAACTTCGTGAAAAAGCTCAAGAAATGAAAGAGGAAATGAAAGAGAAGCATATTGAAAGAAGAGAACAATTTGAAAAAGGGAATTTTGATAAAAAGCCTCATGATAAAATGAAAGGACCTCATCATGGACATCATAAAAAAGGAAAAGATATGAGGTTTATGAAACAAATGATGATGAAATATGAGGAAGAGTATAAAGAAGCTCTTGAGGTGTCTAATAAGTATGCTAAAGATATTGATAAATTAATGGCTGAAATTGGTACTCAAAAAGAAAAATGGGGAGAAGATATGAAAGCGATCAAAGAAAAATATATTTCTCAAGAAGAAATGGAGGAGCATAAAGAGCGTATGAAAGCAAAAAAAGGAGCATGTTGTAAAGAAGGTCAGAAACCAGGCTGTTGTAAAGGAGGAGCAAAATCAGGCTGTTCTAAAGAAAATGCTGGAGCATGTAAAAAAGGAGAAGGAGCAGAAAAGAAAAGTGATATGAAGGAAAATTTAAAAAGAATAGGATTCCTTTTAATGCCTTCAAAAGTAATAGTTGAAGAAGAAAAAGAAATAGCAAGAAAAACAGAGCCTAGTCCACAAATTACTGCTAAAGTATTTCCTAATCCATCAGGAAATAGTAATACTTTAGAATTTAATATACAGGAAGCTGGAAAATATAAAATAGAATTATTTAGCAAAAATGGAAGTAGAGTCAAATTGATTGCTAATGAGAAATTAAGTGAAGGAACTCAACGTTATGATATTGACCTAAGTTCTTTACCTACAGGTTCTTATTACTATGTTATTTCTAATAATAAACAAAGAATAACACAGCAATTTGTTAAGAATTAAAAAGACTTAAATTTTTAAAATATTTGACAAAATACCCTCTTCATTTTCGAAGAGGGTATTTTTTTTATTGATAATTTATACATTTGTATTTATTTTGAACCTATTTATACCTATTTATCGTTAGAAGAAATGATAAAATTTGATGAGTATAAATTGTTTTGATTAGTGAAGAACCTTTAAACGTGAAGTAAGCAAATGGCGAAAAACCTATTAATTGTTGAGTCCCCTGCGAAAGCTAAAACTATTGAAAAATATTTAGGGAAAGATTTTGTTGTTAAGTCTAGTTATGGTCATATCCGTGATTTGGATAAGGGAAATGATGCTGTAGATATTGAAAATGGTTTTACACCTAAATATGTTGTATCTCCTGAAAAACGAAAAGTTGTAAAAGACTTAAAAGAATGGGTAAAGAAAACAGAAGAAGTATGGCTCGCTACCGATGAAGACCGAGAAGGAGAAGCTATTTCATGGCATTTATGTAAAGTATTAGGATTAGATGAAAGTTCTACTAAAAGAATCGTTTTTAGAGAAATTACCAAACAAGCCATCCAAAAAGCTATTACAGCCCCTAGAAGAGTAGATATTAATCTAGTAGATGCTCAACAAGCTAGACGTATTTTAGATAGATTAGTAGGTTTTGAGTTATCAAGTATTCTTTGGCGTAAAATTAAAGGAAAATTATCAGCAGGTAGAGTACAATCTGTAGCTGTAAAATTATTAGTAGATAGAGAAAGGGAAATTCAAAACTTTAAACCTGTTTCTTTTTATAAAATTTCTGCTCGATTTGATGTAAAAGATAGAAATGGTAAATCAGTAAGTTTAAAAGCAGATTTACCTAAAAAGTTTAATAGTGAAGCAGATGCGAAATCATTTTTAAATCGATGTCTTCAAGCGCAATTTACAATTGATGATATTCAGAAAAAACCTATCAAAAGAAAACCAACTGCTCCTTTTACTACTTCAACATTGCAACAAGAAGCGAGTAGAAAATTAGGCTTTTCAGTAAAAAGGACCATGCAAACAGCCCAAAGGTTGTATGAACAAGGTCTAATTACTTATATGAGAACGGATTCGACAAGTTTGAGTGAAGTAGCACTTCAAGCTATAGCAGATGAGATTGAAAAGCAGTATGGCGATAAATACCTTCATACAAGAAGATATAAAAGCAAACAAAAACAGGCTCAAGAAGCTCACGAAGCAATTCGTCCTACTTATATAGATAGACATAGCATTACTGGCGAAAGAGACCAAATTCGGTTATATGATTTGATTTGGAAAAGAACTATTGCTAGTCAGATGTCTGAAGCTATTATTGAAAAAACAACCGCTAAAATTGCTATTTCTACCATTGCAGATGCTCATCTAGTAGCAACTGGAGAAGTATTGCAATTTGATGGTTTCTTAAAAGTATATATAGCAGGAAAAGATGATGATGATGAGAATGAAGCACAAGGAATGTTACCTCCTTTAAATATAGGGCAAGTTTTATCTTTATTAGATATGATAGGAAAAGAAAGCTTCACTCGTCCTTCTTCTAGATATTCTGAAGCAGCTTTAGTCAAAAAAATGGAGGAATTAGGTATTGGTCGTCCTTCAACTTATGCTCCTACCATTAGTAGAATTACAGAGGAAACAAGGGGATATGTAGTCAAAACCAATACAGAAGGAACTCCTAGGAAATATAGAGAACTCATATTAACAAAAGGAACAATTTCTGAAACGACTAAAACAGAAAATACAGGAGCGATTAAAAATAAATTAGTTCCTACCGATATGGGAATGCTCGTTTGTGATTTTTTAGATGAGCATTTTGAAGATATTATGAACTATTCTTTTACCGCTAATATTGAAGAAAAATTTGATCATATTGCTCATGGTTCTCAGGATTGGATTAAAATGTTAGAAGATTTTTATGGTCCTTTTCATAAAAATGTAGAAGAAACTCTTGAAACGGCAGATCGAGCAACAGGAGAAAGAATATTAGGAAAAGATAAAGAATCGGGAAGAACTATATTAGTCAGAATGTCTCGTTTTGGACCTGTAGCTCAAATTGGTCTTACAGAAGAATTGGCAGAAGGAGAAAAACCTAAATATGCCAATTTAAAGGCAAACCAATCGATGAATACTGTTACTTTAGAAGATGTAGAAGATTTATTTCAATTACCTCGAACGGTAGGACAATTTGAAGAAAAAGAAGTGGTGATTGGTATGGGACGTTTTGGACCTTATGTCAAATTTGATAATGCTTTTATTTCTTTGCCTAAAGGAGCAGATCCCTTAGAATTTACTTTAGAACAATCCATTGGTCTAATTTATGAAAAAAGAAAAGCAGATGCTCCAGTAATGACTTTTCAAGGACTAGGTGTTACTAAAGGAAAAGGTCGTTTTGGTCCTTTTATTAAGTGGAATGGAATGTTTATTAATATTCCTAGAAAGTATGATCCCGAAAATTTATCTAAGGAAGAAATGATTACTTTAATCGAAGCTAAAATTGAAAAAGAAGCCAATCGATATATTCATCAATGGGAAGATGAAAAAGTTGCTGTAGAAAATGGACGTTGGGGACCTTTTATTAGATTTAAAAAGAAATCAATAAAATTACCTAAAAATAAAGAAGGTAAAAGAATGACTTCTGAAGAAGCTAAAGAATTAACTTTAGAAGATGTAAAAAAATATATAGAAACAGAAATTCCAGATGCATTCGCTAAAAAAACAAGAAAGAAAAAGAAGTAGATGTTAGATTCGTTCGGCTTCGCCTTGCTTCTAGATGTTAGACCGCTCGGCTACGCCTCGCTCTTAGATATTAGATTTTTAGAGACAAAGTCTAGAATCTAATATCTAAAAGCGAAC
>JAHDII010000205.1 GCA_020630895.1 Saprospiraceae bacterium | reverse complement strand
TTTTTTTAAATCAAGAAAACGAGAATACTTTTAGTCTATGTCCTCGCTTTTCCATACCTTCGCCAATTATTTTAAAATGGAACTATTATTATCTATTTTTTATTTCCTATATTAAGAAAAATAATAACTCAACATGGATTATCAACCTAGAGATATCGAAAAGAAATGGAAAAAATATTGGGAAGACCAAGAAGTTTATAAAGTATCTAATGACAGTCAACGCCCAAAGTATTATATTTTAGATATGTTTCCCTACCCTTCTGGTTCTGGCTTACATGTTGGACATCCTTTAGGATATATTGCTTCTGATATTTTTGCTAGATATAAACGCTTAAAAGGCTTTAATGTTTTACATCCAATGGGCTATGATGCTTTTGGATTACCCGCTGAACAATATGCTGTACAAATAGGTGTTCATCCTGCTGTTTCTACTCATAAAAATATTGAACACTTTCGTCAACAATTAGATAATATTGGTTTTTCTTTTGATTGGAATAGAGAAGTTCGTACTAGTGATCCAAATTACTATAAATGGACGCAATGGATCTTTATTCAATTATTTGAACATTATTATTGTAAAGATTGTGATAAAGCACGTCCCATTGCTGATTTAATTGAAAAATTTGAGAATGGTGGAAATATTAATATTAGTGCTTCTACATCTCAAAAAGATACTTTCACTGCTGAAGATTGGCAACAAATGTCTGCCAAAGAAAAAAGTGAAATTTTAATGAATTACCGCTTGGCTTATAAGAGTTTAAGCTATGTAAATTGGTGTGAAGCTTTAGGAACTATTTTAGCCAATGATGAGGTAAAAGATGGATTTTCTGAAAGAGGGGGACATCCTGTAGAAAGAAGACCAATGAAACAATGGTCTTTAAGAACTACGGCTTATGCAGAACGATTATTAAGTGGTTTAGAACAATTAGAATGGTCAGATGCTTTAAAAATTCAACAACGCAACTGGATTGGAAAATCTGAAGGAGCTACTGCCTTTTTTCCTTTATTAGGGCATACTGGTTCTATTGAAATATTTACAACCCGCCCTGATACTATTTTTGGTTGTACTTTCATGGTTTTAGCACCAGAACATGCCTTAGTTGAAGAAATTACTTCTGAAGAACAACAATATGCTGTAGAGGAATATTTAGAATATGTAAAATCTCGTTCAGAATTACAAAGAGTGAGTGAAACGAAAACCATTACAGGAGCTTTTACTGGAGCTTATGCTACCAATCCTATTACTGGAGATAGTGTTCCAATTTGGATATCTGAATATGTATTAAAAGATTATGGATCGGGAGCTATTATGGCTGTTCCTAGTGATGATGAAAGAGATCAAGCCTTCGCCAATCATTTTGGATTAGATATTATTTCTGTAGTAGATAAAGCTGATTTTCCTAATGCTGATTTACATGATAAATCAGGTATTATGATCAATTCTGGTTTTTTAAATGGTATGGAAGTTAAAGAAGCCATTGAAGCGATCATTCAAAAGTTAGAAGAAGATGAAACAGGTTATAGAACGATTAACTATCGTTTAAGAGATGCTAATTTTTCTAGGCAGCGGTATTGGGGAGAACCCTTCCCTATCGTTTATGATAAAGATGATATTCCAAGTACGGTTCCTATTGATCAATTACCTGTGGAATTACCTGAATTAGATGATTTCAAACCTACTTCAGATGGAAAAGCTCCATTAGGAAAATTAGAAGATTGGGTATATACAGATCAAGGACGAAGAGAAATTGATACCATGCCTGGTTTTGCTGGTTCTTCTTGGTATTTTTTAAGATATATGGATCCTGATAATTCCACTGAATTTGTAAGTCCTGAAGCTGTTAATTATTGGCAAGATGTGGATTTATATATTGGAGGAACTGAACATGCAGTAGGTCATTTATTATATTCAAGAACTTGGCATAAATTCTTTTATGATTTAGGCTTAGTTCCTACAGAAGAGCCTTTCAAAAAATTGATCAATCAAGGAATGATTGGAGGACGTTCTAGTTTTGTTTATCGAGCCAATGAAAAATTTGCAGAACAATTATTAGAACACAAATTAAAAGAAAATCATACTACTTTTGAAAAAGAGGTCATTATTGGAGAAGGAGAAGATGCTTTTAAAGTAGATTTCGCTTGTGGTAAAAGTAAAATTGCTATAGAATTAAAATCTTTACATAACTTAGAACGATATAAACAACATCATAAAGATCAAATTATAAAAGCAGGGTATAATTTTTTACCGATTTCTACAGAAGAAATTTTTGCTCACTATTATGAATTTGATTTTATTTTGAATAAAATTAATAAAGCAGCTCAAGGAGAAGTTATAGGATTGAATAAAAATGTAAGAAATACCGCTTTATTCATTTCTAAAGATATGATTGAAGATCGTTCTGCGGTAACGAAATTACATGTAGATGTCAATATTATTCATCACGATATTTTAAATATTGAAACATTTGAAAAATCACGAACAGATTTTAGTCGTGCTGTTTTTATTTTAAATGAGGAAAAACAATACATCTGTGGTCATGCATTTGAAAAAATGTCTAAATCAAAATTCAATGTAGTGAATCCAGATGATATGGTAGAACAATATGGTGCCGATTGTTTCCGTATGTTTGAAATGTTTTTAGGACCTATAGAACAAGGAAAACCTTGGAATACAGAAGGAATTAGTGGCGTGCAAGGATTTATAAAAAAATTCTATGGTTTATTTTATGATGAAAGTGGTTTAATTATTACAGATGATACACCTACAAAAGAAGAGTTAAAAGTAGTGCATACTTGTATTAAAAAAGTAAATAACGACATAGAACGTTTCTCTTTTAATACTTGTGTGAGTGAGTTTATGAAATGTACTAATGAATTAAAAAAATTGAAATGTCATAAAAAATCTGTATTACAAGATTTAGTGATTTTGTTAGCTCCTTTTGCTCCTCATTTAAGTGAAGAATTATGGCATGTTTTAGGAAATTCAGAAACTGTAAATAATACTTCTTATCCTTCACATAATGAAGAATATTTAAAAGAAGATTCTATTACTTATCCTATTTCTATTAATGGAAAAAAACGAGCGACTTTTGATTTTGATGCTAATGCAACTAAAGAAGAAATAGAAAAAGAAGCTGTTGAATTAGAAATTATTCAAAAATATATCGAAGGAAAAACAATTCGAAAAATAATTGTTGTTCCTAAAAGAATGGTCAATATTGTTGTAGGATAATAAAATCTAATAAAAAAGAATACTTAAAATTAAGTATTCTTTTTTATTTTTAAGCATCATTAGATTTTTTAAATTATGTTTAGAGATAGTGACGATAATACTAACCCTGGTTTTGATAATGAAGATCATCTTATTTCAAGAGAAAGTTATTTAGAATCTATTCAAAAATATGAACAAAATTTAGTTACGAATTTTATTCGTTATGAAGGAGAAACTTATACATGGAAAAGAGGTAAAGATGGTTATTTATTCAAATACAAAGGAAAAAAATCAGATGGGAAATATGCTTTTTATATCCAAGATGATTTATACATGTTTCATGAAAATTTAAAAAAAATATTTATTTTTCATGATTATAGAAATGCGGAAGGTCAAGCAGAAAAGCCCGCTCCATTTATTGAAGGGATTCCTTCTAATTTAGCTTTTTGGCGACATAGTGAAGATGGTCTTTATTTTTATAAAAATCATCAAAGAGTTTTAAATTTAAGTAACACTTATCAAAAAGATGATTTAATTATTTTTGATCCCTCTAGTAATTTTTTATTTAAATTGGAAAATTATAGAAATATAATTGATCAACAATTAAGAGTTTGTGGAATTTTAACACACCTCAATACGAACATGAATATTTGGAAAGGTGATACAACTGGATATTATTTTTTTCAAAAAGGAAAAAGAAAAAAAGGAGGTACTAATAAATATCAAGGAGACGATTTAATTCTTACCTTTGATGATGGTGAACAATTTTTATTCAAGAATTATAGAAATTCAAAAGATTCTATTTTAAGAGAAGCCATACAACTTAAATCAATTTAATTTTTTTTTTTATTTGTACTTTTATATTTCTTTTTATTTCAAATAAAAATCAATCATTATGAAAAAATTCCTCCAACTTAATTTCATTTTATTTATTATTATATTAATGAATTCATGTGACATGAATAATCAAAATAAAAATACACAACACACTAATTTAGCTCCTGGTCCAACAGCAGAAAAAAAAGATTCTGTTTTAACCATTCATGGAGATACAAGAATAGATCCTTATTTTTGGATGCGTTTAACTGATGAACAAAAAAAAGCAGAAAATCCTGATCCTCAAACTAAAAAAGTAAAGGATTATCTAGAAGCAGAAAATGCTTATACTGATGACGCCATGAAACATACTAAAAAGTTTCAAGAAAAATTATTTGATGAAATTGTAGGAAGAATCAAAAAAGATGATGCTTCTGTTCCTTATTTTAAAAATGGATATTGGTATTATACTCGTTATGAAGATAAAAAAGAATATCCTTTTTATTGTCGTAAGAAAAAAAGTTTAGATGCAGAAGAAGAAATTATGCTTGATGTTAATGAATTAGCAAAAGGACATTCTTATTATGCAGCAAGTGGTTTACAAGTTAGTCCTAATAATAAAATTTTAGCTTTTGGTGAAGATACTTTAAGTAGAAGAATTTATACTATTCGTTTTTTAAATTTAGAAACAGGAGAATTTTTACCTGATCAATTAATTAATGCAAATTCTTCTGGAGCATGGGGCAACGATAACGCAACTTATTTTTATACTACAAAAAATAAAGAAACTTTATTGAGTGAAAAAATTTGGAGACATACGCTTGGAAAAAATAATGATAAATTAGTATATCACGAAAAAGATCCTAGTTATTATATTGGCGTTTATAAATCTAAATCTGAAAAATATATTATGATTTGGAATAGTAGCACCTTAGTTACTGATTATCATATTTTGGATGCAGATAAACCTAATGGAACATTTAAACAATTTACTCCTAGAGGAACAGAACACGAATATAATGTAGCTCATTTTAATGATAAATTTTATATTCTTACCAACTGGAATGCTAAAAATTTCCGTTTAATGGAAACGCCTGTAAATGCTACAGAAAAAGAAAATTGGAAAGAAGTCATTCCACATAGAGAAGATGTTTTATTAACTAATTTTGAATTATTTAATAATCACATGGTTCTTAGTGAACGAAAAAATGCACTAACTCATCTTCGCATTTTCGATCAAAAAAATAAAAAAGAACATTATATTAATTTTGGAGAACCCGCTTATGTTGCTAATATTTCTGTGAATCCAGAATTTGATTCAAACATCTTACGTTACTCATATTCTTCAATGACCACTCCTAATTCTACCATTGATTATAATATGGATACTAAAGAAAAAGATGTCAAAAAACAACAGGAAGTTATTGGAGGGCATCATCCGGAAGATTATATAACAGAACGTTTACATGCTACGGCAAGAGATGGTAAAAAAATCCCTATTTCTTTAGTCTATAAAAAAGGATTTAAAAAAGATGGAAATGCTCCTGTTCTTTTATATGCGTATGGTTCGTATGGTTCAACAATAGATCCTTATTTTAGCTCTGTAAGATTGAGTTTATTAGATAGAGGCTTTTGTTTTGCTATTGCTCATATTCGTGGTGGACAATCTATGGGACGTCAATGGTATGATGATGGTAAAATGTTTAATAAAATGAATACTTTTAATGATTATATTGATTGTGCTAAATTCCTAATTGCTGAAAAATATACCTCTTCTGATCATTTATATGCACAAGGAGGAAGTGCTGGTGGTTTATTAATGGGTGCAGTGGTTAATATGGCTCCAGAATTATTTAATGGTGTGATTGCAGCCGTTCCTTTTGTAGATGTTGTTTCTACAATGTTAGATGAAACCATTCCTTTAACTACTAATGAATTTGACGAATGGGGCAATCCTAAGAATAAAGATTCTTATGAATATATGAAATCTTATTCTCCTTATGATAATGTAAAAGAACAAGAATATCCTAATATGTTGGTGACTACAGGACTTTTTGATTCTCAAGTACAATATTGGGAACCTGCAAAATGGGTGGCTAAATTGAGAGATAAAAAAACAGATAAAAATATTTT
>JAHDII010000204.1 GCA_020630895.1 Saprospiraceae bacterium | reverse complement strand
AAACTTTTATAATATGAAAATATATCTTGAAAAAAGAAATTATGAAGTAGAAACATCAAATGTAGAATATTGGACTAAATTAGCTAAAGGAGAAAAATCTAGAATGAAACAATATTTTAATAAAGCAGCAAGAGAGAACAGAACCAAATAAATTAAAGGGCTGTATATTTTTTTATAGAAAAAAATAGAATATTTTTGCAAAAAAAACGGATGGCTGCAACAATTATTGATGGAAAACAATTAGCAAAAACGATTAAAGAAGAAATTAGACAAGAAGTTGAACGAATCAAACTACAAGGAGGTAAAACTCCTCATTTAGGGGCGGTTCTTATAGGAGATGATCCTGCAAGTCAATCATATATAAGAAGTAAAGTTCGTTCTTGTGAACAATGTGGTTTTGCTTCTACTTTGATTCAAAAACCTAGTATAATTACAGAATATCAATTACTAAGTATCATTAAAGAATTAAATGATGATGATGATATAGATGGTTTTATTGTTCAATTACCTTTGCCAGAACATATCGATGAAGAAAAAGTGACTTTAGCAATAGATCCTAAAAAAGATGTAGATGGTTTTCATCCTGTAAATTTTGGACGAATGGCATTAGGGCTTCCTTCATATCTTCCTGCAACACCTAATGGAATTTTAGAAATGCTCAAAAGGTACAAAATCGAAACATCAGGTAAACATTGTGTAGTAGTTGGGCGGAGCAATATCGTAGGAAAACCAATGAGTATTTTATTAGCTAATAAATCTTATCCAGGTAATTGTACGGTTACACTCACCCATAGTAGAACTCAAGACCTCGCTGCTGAAACTCGAAGAGCAGATATTATTATCGCTGCAATTGGTATTCCCAATTTTATTACTGCTGATATGGTCAAGGAAGGAGCAACAATCATAGATGTAGGAATTAATAGAGTAGATGATGTGACGGCAAAGAGAGGATATCGTCTAAAAGGTGATGTTGATTTTGAAAATGTTCAATCAAAAGCAGGTTTTATTACCCCTGTTCCAGGAGGAGTAGGACCTATGACAGTGGCATCTCTTTTAATCAATACTCTTCGTGCTAGTAAGAAAGAAGTATATGATTAAGAAATATTTTTAATGATTTTGGCGTTCCTTTTTTCAATCAAATTATAAGGAATTATGAAAAATCAGAATTTATTTCAACAAAATGCCCAAAAAAACAAGTACAAAGCTCTTGTATTAACAATTGTTTTTCATCTATTGATTATTTTTGGTATCCATTGGTTCCATTCAAAAGATAAAACAAATATTAAAGATATATTTTCTATAGAAGAAAATTCTAATTTAAGATCATCTTCTACAGAAAATAATGAATATGTTCAACCTTGACAATATCCAAACTACTTTTGAACATTTCCCTTTCTCTACCCTGAGAAAGGGTTTTTTATTTCCACATAATATAACTGTTCATTGATGAAAAAAGATTCAATTTTACTCCTTACAATTGAAGTCGTAATAAGGTCTATTAACCTAAAGTTAACCTAGCGATTAATATTTTACAATTATTTAAACATTCCTTTAATATTAAGTGATATATGCTTCTCATCTTTGCAGCGAAATTCAGATAAAGAATAAAAATCATATAAAATTCAAAACATTTAAAAAGTTGATTATGAAAAATTTGGGAATTAAGTTTTTAATTTTGGCAGCGATAACAATTTCTTCATTTACTTTCTTTTCTTGTAATGATGATGGAGATGCATGTTCATTAATTACTTGCCCTGATGGATATACTTGTGATGGTGGAATTTGTGTTGATATGAATAGAAACGTAGTTCAAGGAAATATTATGGAAAATACAACTTGGACAAATGATAGAACTTGGGTGATTCAAGGAAGAGTTATTGTAATGCCTGGAGTTACACTTACCATAGAACCAGGTACAGTTGTAAAAGGTGAAGTAGGAACAGATGTAAGTGCATCATCTTTAGTAATTGCTAGAGGAGCAAAAATCAATGCAGCAGGAACTGCTTCTGATCCTATTATTTTTACTTCTGTAGGAGATGATATTACTGAAGGAAATCAAATAGCAGGAACAAAATTAAACTATGAAACTCAAGCAGGACTTTGGGGAGGAGTAATCATATTAGGAAATGCTCCTATTTCTCCAGCAGTTTCTGCAACAGCTCAAATAGAAGGAATTCCAGCAGATGTTGAAGAAGGAAATTATGGAGGAAATGATCCTAATGATAATTCTGGAATTTTTACATATTGCTCTATCCGTTTCGGAGGAACATTAATAGGAGAAGGAAATGAAATCAATGGCTTAACTTTAGCAGGTGTTGGTGCAGGAACAACAATTCATCATGTTGAAGTAGTAGCTAATGTAGATGACGGTATAGAATTTTTTGGAGGAACCGTAAATGTCAATCATGCTATTGTAGTCAATCAAGGAGATGATGCTTTTGATATTGACCAAGCCTATGCTGGAACAATTAATAATATTGTAAGTATTGCAGGAGCAAATTCAGATCATACCTTAGAAATAGATGGTCCAGAAGGTGCTGAAAATGCTAACGGAGCATTTACAATCACAAATGGTTCTTTCCAAGGAGCTAATGGAGAAATGATTGATTTCCGTTCTAATGCTAGAGGTTCTATTCAAAATTGTTACTTCTTCAATTATAAAGAAGGAGCAGATATTGAATTAGATAATGATAGAGTACATACCAATTATGTAAATGGATTAATTACTATTTCTGGTAACGAGTTCAATAATACAATGGGATTAACTTTAGAAGATATCGCAACAGATAAATCAGATTTAGGAAAAACCAATAATATTTTTGAAACAGAATTTGTTACAAACAATTCTTTAGTTGAAAATCCTTCAATTTATGTCGGTGCTGATATGAATCAATTTTCAGGTTGGACATTTGCAGACAGTGAAGGATTATTAGGAGGATTCTAAGCATTTAGTTATAAGAAATCATATTATATTTTATAAAAGAGCATTTAGGGAAACGATAGTAAAAACTTCGATTCTAAATGCTCTTTTTTTTGAAAAAAATGAAAAAAATGTCAGTGAAATCAATTTTTATTGCAATAGTGAGCGTACTTATTTTTTCAATAAATAGCTTCGCTCAAACAGGTACAGTAAGAGGAATTGTACTCGATGCCAATACAGGAGAAGAAATTATTGGTGTAACTGTACTTATTGTAGGAGCAGATGATGGTACAGTAACAGATTTTGATGGAAGTTATTTCTTAGAATTACCTGTAGGAATGAATACCCTAGAATTTTCTTTTACAGGAATGGCTACTCAAACCATTACAGATATTGATGTTAAAGAAGGAGAAGTTACGGTTATTGATATTCAGATGAAAGAAGAAACTACTGAAATCACAACAGTGGTTGTAGAAGCAAAAGCGATTACTAATTCTGATGGAGCCTTAATGACGATGCAAAAAAAATCTACTAAAATTTTTGATGCTGTTTCTTCTCAATCTATATCTAGAACAGGAGATGGTGACGCAGGAGAAGCCATTGCTAGAGTAACAGGAGTTACCGTACAAGGAGGTAAAAATGTGTTTGTAAGAGGATTAGGAGATAGATATACCAAAACCATTTTAAATTCAATGGAATTACCAGGTTTAGATCCAGATAGAAACACCGTTCAAATGGATATCTTTCCTACCAATATTTTAGATAATATTATTGTTTATAAAACATTTACGCCCGATTTATCAGGAGACTTTACAGGTGGAACAGTAGATATTTCTTTAAAAGATTTTCCTTCTGAAAAGAAAATGAATTTTTCTGCCTCTTTAGGATTTAATCCTTATTCTAATTTGAATAATTCTTTCTTAAGCCATAGTTCTTCAGCTATAGATTATCTAGGACTAGGAGCAGATTCAAGAGCATTGCCTATTCCTAAAAATGCAGCTATCTTAATTCCTAATTTCGGATTTAATGATAATAATATCGTAGAAGATAGAGTCAAAAGTTTTAATAAAGAAATGTCTGCTGATGAAAGAATGAGTTTCTTAAATACAAGTTTAGGATTCAGTTTAGGAAATCAAATTAATAAAGAAAAAAGAACTTTAGGTTTTAATGCAGCTTTAGGATATAAAAATAATTATTCTTATCTCGAAGAAGCTATTTTTAATGAATATCTAAAAGACGAAGATCTTTCTAAACAAGAATTATTTTTGTCTAATACCGCTAAAGGTCCTATAGGAACTCAAGAAGTACTTTGGAGTGCTTTACTCAATGGTTCAATAAAAAAGAAGAATAATAGTTATTCATTAAGCTTATTCCATACACAAGATGGAATCAAGAAAACTTCTCAAATTCGTTCAGAAGATTACTTCTCAACTTTTGCTACTTTAGAAAAAGACATCTTATATTATAACCAAAGAAATATTACAAATATATCTTATAAACAACGCCATGCAATTCCTGAAAAGAAATTGAGTTTTAATATTAATTTATCTCCTTCTCTTTCTATGAATCAAGAACCAGATATTAGAGTGACTGCTTTTGTTGTAGATGAAAATGGAAATTATTCTTTAAATACAGGTGATGGAGGAGAAGTATCTCGTACTTATCGTGATTTAATAGAATATAGCATGAATGGTAAATTTGATACAGAATGGAAATTCAATCAATGGTCTGAAAAAGAAGCCAAATTACAAGGAGGAATCGCTTATTTATATAAAGAAAGAGATTTTAATTTATATAATTATCGTTTTGAAGATAATGAAGGTTTAGATATCACTCTTACAGGAGATCCCAATCAAATTTTTGAAGACCAAAATTTATTTTCTGCTACAACAGAACAAGGATATTGGGCAAAAGGTAATAAATCAGAATCATTGAGTTATTCTTCTAATGCTCAAATAGTAGGAGCATATATTATGAATGAATTGCCTATCACAAATAAATTAAAAGCAATTTATGGTCTTAGATTAGAACATGCTTTAATGAGATATACAGGACAAAGACAACAAATTAATGATCCTGCCGAAGATATTTTTGATAATAGAGAAGTGTTAAATGAATTGGATTTTTTACCTTCTTTAAATTTAATTTATAATCTAAAAGAAGATATGGCGATAAGAACATCTTATAGCCGTACTTTAGTACGTCCTTCTTTTAAAGAAAAATCTTTAGCTCAAATTATTGATCCTATTATAGGACAAACGTTTATTGGTAACCTTGATTTGGTTCAAACTCATATTAATAATCTAGATTTACGTTGGGAATATTTCTTTGATATAGGAGAAATGATTTCTTTTACGACCTTCTATAAAAAATTCATAGATCCTATTGAAATTGTAGCATTTAAACAAGAAGCTCCTAATAATATTACTCCTAGAAACGTTGACCAAGCACAAGTACTAGGTTTTGAATTTGAATTCAAGAAAAAATTAGGCTTTATGGCTCCTTCCTTAGAAAACTTATCTATAGGAATGAATGCTTCATATATTTATTCTCAAGTATCAATGGGAGATGCAGAATATCAATCTAGATTAGATTTTGCAAGAACAGGAGAAACCATTAAAAATACTCGTGTAATGCAAGGACAATCTCCTTATATTGTGAATACTTATTTGAATTATTTAGATAGAGATAAAGGAATTGAAGCAAATATCAGTTATAATGTACAAGGAAAACGTTTAGCTCTTGTAGGAATTGGGCGTAATCCAGATGTTTACGAACAACCTTTCCATAATCTTTCTTTAAAAGTAGGAAAACGATTCGGAAAAGATCATAAATGGAGAGCCAGCGTTTCAGCTAAAAATATTTTAAATCAAAATAATGTTTTAAGATACGAATCATTTGGAGATGTTTCTGAAATCTATCAATTTAGAAGACCAGGACCAACATTCTCCTTTGGAGTATCTTATTCTTTATAAAGAATAAAACTATTCAAATTTAAAAATCCGAATTTCATCAATTGAAATTCGGATTTTTTGTTTTACTATAAAAGAAAAGAATCCTTATATTTATTTTTATAATTGCTATTTGTTGTACCCTATAAAAATAAAAAAGAGCCAAAATTTCATTTTTAGCTCTTAATATATTGATTTCCAATTTTGTACCCCTAACGACACACACCTCGAACCAATTATTGAAAGATTTCCGCAAAATCTACGAATTAAAACCCTATTTAAAGGTTAAGCCCTACATTATTAAGGATAAAGGAA
>JAHDII010000203.1 GCA_020630895.1 Saprospiraceae bacterium | reverse complement strand
GAAGATTGTAATGAAAATGGTGTTGGATCTGCAATAGTTTATCCTAATCCTACTAAAGGAAATGTAAATTTAGAAATCTACAGTTTTGTACAAGGAGATGTTGAAATTATTTTAACAGATATTACAGGCAAGTTGATTCAAAATAGAACTATTCAAATTGATAAAGGAACAAATATAGAAGCTTTAGATCTAAGTTCTTATAGTTCTGGTTCTTATCTACTTACAATTAAAATGGGAGATGCGATTATTAATACATTCAATATTGTAAATATTAATCGTTAATAATTTTTCTAGGGAATTGAAAATTCAATTCCCTAGATTTTTCATTATAGATATTTAAGAGTTTTTATATAAAGTGTTGTAAGAGAATCTCTAATTTATTAAAGATTCGCATTCATGAGATGGTTATAACGAATAGTTATAGCCATCTTTTTTTATACTTAGCAACTTTTTTTATACTTTTTAAATATTTTTTTTAAAAAGTATTTCTTATTAAGAAGAATGTCCTTACATTTGCAATCGCTAAATCGCAAAACACTTAATAGGAGGAGTGGCAGAGCGGTTGAATGCACCGGTCTTGAAAACCGGCATACTCGAGAGGGTATCGGGGGTTCGAATCCCTCCTCCTCCGCATAAAGCCAAAACTTACTTCATTAAGTTTTGGCTTTATTATTGAATCTATCTTACATCAATATCCTATAGAATACATCAATTTAAATATTAGATTTTAATAAAAAATAATGCATATAAACGTTAATACTCCTATTCAATTTCCATGTGGTATGACTATGAAGAATAGATTTATGCTAGCACCTTTAACGAATAAACAAAGTTATGAAGATGGACGACTTTCAAACAATGAATTAAAATGGCTAGAAATGAGAGCCATTGGTCAATTTGGATTGGTAATGACTTGTGCTTCTCATGTCCAAGAAATAGGGAAAGGATTTGAAAGGCAACTTGGAATTTTTTCAGATAAACATATTTCTGGGCATCAGAAACTAACAAAGAAACTTAAAGAACATGGAAGTCTTGCAGTGATTCAATTGCACCACGCAGGAATGCGTGCACCTATTGATCTAATTCATCAATCTCCTGTCTGTCCATCTAATAATGAAAAATATGGAGCAAGAGCTCTTTCATTGAATGAAATCATTCAGTTAAAAATTGATTTTATAGATGCTGCTATTAGAGCACAAAAGAGTGGATATGATGGTGTAGAAATACATGGAGCACATGGTTATATTTTGACTCAGTTTTTAAGTAAAAAAATTAATCAAAGGAATGACCAATATGGAGGAAATTTACAAAATAGATTTCGACTACTAGGTGAAATTGTTCAAGGGGTAAGAAAAGCTTGTGGGGTAAATTTTCTTTTAGGAGTTAGATTATCTCCTGAAAAATTTGGAATGGATCTCCAAGAAATTAAATCTATTTCTCAGCTATTGATTGATGATTATTCAATTGACTTTTTAGATATTTCTTTATGGGATTGTTTCAAAAAACCCGAAGATGAAAAATATCAAAACTTATCTTTATTAGAACATTTTACTTCCCTAAATTTAAAAAATGTATTATTAACAGTAGCAGGAAAAATTAGGTCAGGGAAGGATGTCAATGAAATCCTTCGTTCAGGAGTTAATTTTGTTACAATTGGTCAATCAGGAATTCTCCATCATGACTTTCCCTTTAAAGTCATGAGAAATCCAGATTTTGAACCTATAAAAATACCCGTTTCAGAAGAATACTTATTGAATGAAGGATTAAGCCATCACTTCATTCAATATATGCGTAAATGGCCTAATTTTGTGAAATAGATCTTATTCTTTTAATTCTTATTAATAATAAAAGTGGCACTATACTCTTCTAACTGTATTTTTTTAGATGATACAGGTTGAGGATGAATTTGAATCAACTCAATAGTATAATTATCTATTGCTTTAGTTTCTCCACAATCTTTATTACACAAACCTTTTGCTTCTAATTTTATACTTTTTTTGATTTCTTTTTCTTGAATAGAAAAATGTCCTGTTGCTTTTCCTGCCCAAACGCATGATACACCTTTAGGACAACGAGAATCTTCTACATTACTTAAAGATATTAATAAATCGTGTGATTGAATCGCCACTGTTTTACCATATTCTAATAGAATTTCTTCTCCAAAATTAAAAACAGGATATTGATTTTTAGATGTTCCTGAATTTATAGTACAACTCATTGTAAAGATTATTGCACTACTTAATAAAATAAGTATTTTTTTCATATCACTATTGTTATCAAAAAAATAGGAAGTATCACAAAGTAATACTTCCTATTTATCTTTAAAAATTTATTCTAAATCAAGTATTAAAACTTGATTGCAAATTCATATTGGTCTGCATTATCAGCAGCTGTTTCAGTATAATTTGTACATTGGATAAGGTAATAGGTACCATTTCTTTCAACAATAAAAACATCTCCAATTTGAACTGCTTGGCTACCTAAAGAAACATCTGTACCATTATTATAAGCATCAACAATTTCTTCTGTAAACTGAACTGTACTAAAATTAACTGCAAATTCAGGAGCTGTAGAAGCAGAACGCAATACAGCATTATTAGTAGCAGCAATTTGTCTTCTCCAGTTTTGGTCATTAGGCAAAGACTGATCAATTCCTAAATCTTTAATTTCAGCATCTGTATCATTAGATCCCATACCAGTTCCAGAATCTAAATCCAAACCTCCTGTTCCAGCAGGACCCGCAGCATTCAATAAAGCTCCAGAAATAGAGCTAGAAATAGGTGTACCTGTTACTTCTGTAGTGATATCTAACATCACAGATACTTCATCTCCATTTTCGTCTGCTACTACAAAAGTATAAGTTTTAGTTAGACCTTCTGTAGCATGAGCTTTTACTAAGATTTCAGCAGTAAAGCCTTGCTCATCTCCTACAGGAAGTCCAGAAGGATTTGAAGTAAAATCTAAGCCATTATAACGTAAGCGATTAGCAAAATCAGCTATAGCCACATTATCTTCTAGTACTGCTAAAGTAAATAAAGGATAAGTGTCTCCTCTTGTAGCTGTTAATCCTATCTTAAAGAAAGTATTAGCAGGAACTGTAGCATCAGCCCAAATATAAGGCGTTGTTTCTATAAAAGAAAGTGCTAAAGGAGTTGGAGGTGTATCAGGCACTGTATTCACTAAAAATGCTACTGCATCTGTATTTTGATTAGCATCTGTTATTTCAACAGTGTAAGTTTTCACAGATTCGCCAGCATGTACTACCCAATCTACAATCCAGTTGAAGGATTGAGCATCAGTACCACTTAAAAGAGCTGGATTAGCCCAAGCAGCTGTACCATCATAAGTTAAATTAGCTGCAGTTTCTGCAACACCATCTACATAAAACTTAATAGAAGACATATCAACATCTCCTGATAAGCCAGAAATATTTAAAGAAATTGTAGAACCTGCTGTAACATCAACATCAGAAGTAACATAAGCTCCCCCATTTGTTGTCGTTCCAGAACGCAATTCTAAAATAGGAGCACCAGTGCTTCCTCCTCCTGTTGTATCACAAGAAGTGTAAAAAAACGCTGCAAATGCAGCAAAAAGAAATACTTTAATTAACGAGAATCGTTTCATAATAAGTAGTAATTTAATTCAAGAATTATTAATTGTTTATAAAAACGTCATTGAGTATCATAACGTCCTTTAGACTGCAAAAAAAGTAGTTTGTTACCTTATTTTTAGCATAATTAACGCGATTTTAAGAAATTTTGACGCTTTATTAATTATTTGCGGTGCAAATGTACCATTTTAGATAGAGGAAATTGAATAGAATGGGAGAAATTCTATTCTAAGTATTAAAATAAAAAAGAATATAAATTAAGAACTAATCTTAGACTTTACTTTATGTATGTATAATAATGCTTTTTTTATCGAAAGGTTGTACAACTGTTCCTTTAACGGTTGCTATAGCTTCAACTCTAAAATCAGATTGTACATTATGCAAACTTTTTGCTGCTTTGACAATTCCTTTAGTCAAAATATTTTTTTCTGAATACTGGTCCATTTCTGATTTAATTCTTTCAAAAGGAAGTGCAAAATCTATATAAATTTCTTTTGAAGGAGGAATTACAATTTCTTGTTCTAGATTTAAAGTACCTAGTACAAATTCATCCATTTTTTTGTTATTTCCCCTACCCCGAGTATATTTTTCAACAGCTTTTAATTGAATTTGAGATATTGTTAACTGAGTTTTAGATTTCAATACAATTCTTCCATCAATGAACTGATCTGATTCTTTAAGAGATTCAGGGATTAATAATTCAATTTTCACCCCTTCTATACCTAACCATTGTTTAAATTTATGGATCATATTTATACAAAATTTTTATGCCAACTTTCCTTTAAAGAAACTTGCCATTTTTCTTTTAATTCTTGGTAATTTTTCACTAAATTATTAAAAACAATAGTATCATCATTAATCACATTATTTTCATATAAATGTGTAAAATCATCTTTATGAGCAATTTTAATCAATTCTCCTTCCTTATATGCAAAATTTAATCGATTAAAAAAATCAATTTCAAATTCTATTCCTAAATTTTGCATAAAATGTACTGATTTATCAATACTACAACCACTTGCACCTACTTGACTTTCATCTGCAATAAAAATAATAAAGCAATTATAAAATACTTGTGCTTTTGCCTTTAAAGCATGATTATGACTTGTCCATGATATAGTAAAACTATCCAATTTCTTTTGAATATTTGATACTTCACTTTCTTTTAGCAGTCTATCAGATTGATATACCCAAACTCTCGATTCTAAATTCATACAATTAACAGATGTGATAATATAGTATTATATTTTCCTAATGTAGGACATTAAGGAATCAGAAAGTTCTAGAACTTTCTGATTCCTTAATTATAAACTTATAATCGAGCTAAAAGTTCTTTTTTCTTGGCATCAAACTCTTTTTGAGTTAAAATACCTGATTCTTTCAATTCTCCTAACTCTTTTAAAAGCTTCATGATGTCTTCTTTAGTTTCTGCCTTAGGAATAGGATTTTGATTTTGAGGATTTAGGTTCATTTGATTCATAAACATTTGAGCCATTCCAAAACCTAAACCAGCTCCAATACCTTCATTAGCACCACCATTAGGATTTTCTGCTGCTTTTTCAATAGCATTTGCATTTTGGAAATGACTGAATTTATTCATATCGTCTACCATATTCATATTGGTCATCTTATCATAAAATTCTTCAACTTCTTTAGGAAGAGATGTACTTGTAATATGAAATTTCACTAATTCAATACCAAAAGGTTCTAAATCTTCTTGAAGAATTGGACTTATTTTTTCTCCTAATTCTGAATAATTAGAAACCATATCTAACACAGATACTTGTGCTTCAGCTAGTGCTTCAGCAAATTTAGGAGATACAACATCTCTTAAACTTTCTTCAACTTCTGAAATTTTAACAATAGGTTTTGTTCCCGCAAATTCTTTAAAAAACTTAGGGGCATCAACTATTTTAATAAAATAAGTTCCAAAAGCTTTTACACGAACTTGCTTAAACTGAGGATCTCTTAATATAATAGGGTTAGGCGTACCCCATTTTAAATTAGTAAATGTTTTTTTACTAAAATAATATACATCCACTTTAAAGGGAGAATCAAAACCATGCTTCCAACTTTTTAATGTTGTAAGAATAGGCATATTATCAGTGATCAACTTATGTCTTCCTGGTTCAAAAACATCTGCAATTCTTCCTTCATCAACAAATAGAACTTCTTGAGATTCTCGAACTGTTAATTGTGCACCATTTTTAATATTACAATCTCTATCAGGAAATTTCCAAACTATAGTATCTTTATCACTTTCAACCCAATCAATAACTTCAATAAGTTCTCCCTTAATAAAATCAAATAATCCCATTATTTTATAATTTATGTTTTATTGAAAAATAATCTTACTATCTACAAAAATAGATATAAATATAATCAAATTCAATAATAATAAAAAGTCAAGAAATTATTCAATCTTTTTCGATAAACTAGCTTATACACAAGATAACTTTATTAAGAATCACAGTTTTTTAATATTTCTATAATTAAAAGAACATAATAAAAAATACATGAATTATGAGTTATGGAAAACAAAGAATAGCTTAATTCAATTCAATTACTATTTGAAAATATGTAATACAT
>JAHDII010000202.1 GCA_020630895.1 Saprospiraceae bacterium | reverse complement strand
GTTAGTTACAATTTCTAAAGGATATTTTTTTTTGACATCTTCAGGTCGCCAACCAGTAGGCATAAACCAAATTCTTATTTTATCCCAAATATTTTTTGTTCTAATACTATCCTTAAAAATTTGCCACATGTGCATATAATTAATTAAAAAAGGATTCCAAGTTTGTACAGGTTTTTTTACACCATAAACAGGGGGTACTTCTTTTAATTCTTCTTGAAATGTTCCAAATAGTTTATCCCAAATAATAAAAATTTGAGAAAAATTTTTATCAATATATTCATCATTAATAGCATGATGTACTCTATGATGCGAAGGAGTCACAATAATATATTCTAAAAATCCCATTTTATTAATAATGGTAGTATGATACCAAAATTGTGCAAACAAATGTATAGGAGCAACAACAGCATATACTTCAGCAGGAACACCAATAATTGCCATAGGCAATAATAAAAAAAAGAAAAGCCCAAAGTTTCCAGAAATAGATTGTCGTAAGGCACAAGCTAAATTAAATTCTTCGCTACTATGATGAATAATATGTCTATTCCAAAATACATTAATTTTATGTTCAAACCGATGAGACCAATACCCTGCAAAATCTTTTCCAATAAAAGCCAAAACAACCAAAATCCAAGTAGTTTGAATATCAAAAATGGCTAAATATTTGACCATAAAAGAAGATCCAACAATCGTAACAGTTAGTTTTAAAACATCTTTTAACGGAAATACCAGAACTTAAACTAGAAATAGTATCCATACTTCGAACTGTTTTTTTCCCTTGATATAACCCTACAAAAAACTCAATAGATATTAGAGTCATAAAAAAAGGAATAGCATAGTTTAAGGTTTTAGCATAAGCAACATATTCTTCCATTTCCTAAATTATAATTATGATGTTGTTTAAAAATGAAATATAACAATTTTTTAGAAAAGATTCAAAAGATATTTCTTTCTTTTATCTTTGTAACAAAAAATCAAACGGATGAAAGAAATATCTTTTTTATGTTTAATAATAATAACATTATTTTCTTGTGTTTCTGATAACAAAGAAGCTCCTGATGAAAATATTGTTTCTGAAAAATCTTATGTAATAGAAATTGACACTTTTAGAACTTTAAATAAAGATTTAAATTATAGAATTGATTATTTTTATCCACAAATACAAGGAGATATTTATCAAAAGATAAATGACCGATTTATAGAAATAAAAGAAAATCACATTAGTAGTTTTTTGACTTTTATAAAAGATTTTGATGCTTTTTCTCAAAGAACTTGTACCGCTAAATCTGTTGTACAATTTAAGAATAAATATTTATTGAGTATTGTTATGCCTTCTGTTTTAGCAGTACCTGGAACTTCTCGTTTAATTACGGAAACAGAAACCATAAATTGGTCTTTTGAAAGAAATAAAAAAATTCAATTGAATGATATTTTAATTTCTGGATGGAAAAATAAAATTAAAAAATTAGCTAAATCTCAATTAATCGATTCTTGTAATTTTGATGATGTAAAAATGTCGTTTGAAAAGTTTTCTTTTTCAAAAGAAAATATCATAATTTATGATACACATATTGTTGGTGGTCCAGAATGTTATGAAAACATATTAAAATTCTCTTGGAAAGAAATAGACGAATTATTAAATGAAAAAGGAAAAGAATTAATAAAAAAAATGATGTAAAAACATTACATTATTCATCTTTCCAGCCTTCTCTTGGAATAGCACCATATTTAAAAATTAAAATATTATCTAATTCATCTGCTTTTTTAAATAAATTTAAAAACAATTCTCTGCCTGTTTGTTCATTCAAATATCTATCATAAATAAAAAGAGATAAGACAATATCTTTACTATTAGTAGGAACACTAAAACTAAGTCCTTCTAATTGATAATTTTGTTTTAATAAAAATTCATAAATAGGAGCAATATTTGTTTTAGGTAATTGACATAAATAAGCATCTCCAAAAATCATTCCCTCTCGTTCATTATATGAAATTTTAATATAAGCACTTCCTTCTTTTATGATCCAATGTCTAGGACCCATTCTGCTTAATTTCACATCATGTCCTAATAAATTAATAAAACTTTCAATAGTTTGAGAAATACCTAATGCTTCATATTCAGGATTTTTTGAAGGTAATTGAACTTTACTTCCACAATGAGGACAATAATTATTATTATCAATAGAATTTTCAGAAACAATGTTGCTACAAGAAATACAACGCACTGCGGTTTCGTCTTTTTTTAATTGATTAAATTCTTGAATAGACTGAATTAAATATTTTATAGGTAAAGAAAAACCTACACTATTTCCATCTTGAATAATAAAATTATTAACTCCTATAATATCTCCATCTTCGCTAATTAATGGTCCCCCGCTATTTCCTGGATTTAATGCCGCATCATGCTGTATAAAATTGATATTATTTTCTATATGATGTGTATTAGAAATAATTCCTTGAGTGGCTGTATATTCATGTCCATAAGGATGCCCAACAGCTACTACAACTTCACCATGTTTAATATTTTCTTTTTCAGTTAAATTGGCTAATAATAATTGTTTTTGGATAGCAGGTGTGGGTTCTAAAAAAGCAATGTCATGTAAAGGATCTACAAATAAAACCTTAGTGGTATGTTTTTTAAAATTTCTTCCATTAATCGTTACTTCTTTATTATCTCTAATAACGTGTTCACTTGTTATAATTAAATTTTCTTTTTTTAAAAAAAAACCTGTACCTACACTATAAGGTGTACCAATTTGAATTACAATATCTTTATATTTTTCTATTATTTTTTTCATCAATAAAATATAATTCAAAAATTAATCCATTGGATAAATAATCATTTTTTTAATCATTTCTAAAAAAGAAATAGCAAATTCATGTTTAGAATTAAAAACTAATAAAGTAGTATCAACCGATAAGCCTTTAAATTTTTGTTTATTAGATTTTATAATATCATTAATTTCTTTTTTAATAGCAGATTTATCAAATTTATTTTCTTCTTCATTATAATAATTAAAAGTGAAATTTAAATCTTTAAAATATTGATTTTCTATTATTTCATAATATAAATGAAGCAACTCTCTATCGGGGCGAGGAACTGCCCAAGAAAATAAAACAAATCCTACTACATAATTCATCAATGATAAAACTATTTCATAATGTTTATTTTTTAAATACCAATCACTTTCTTTTATGATTTCATCAATAAATCCTGCTAAGCGATCATGATCTACAACTTTTGTAACACCAAATGTACATAAAGTACTATACATCTCTTTATAAGAATCCTCTTTAGAACGATCTTTTAGATGTTGAATTCTTTTTATAAAATCTCTATTTTTTTCAAAAACAGATCGGTCATCTTGAATAAAATAATCTCGATTAATAATTTCAAAAGTTTCCATCATGAAACCTTCGGGTTTAATTAAATAATCTAATTTGTAGATTAAACTTAATAATTGATAACCGATAGCTTGCGCGTATAATTTAGGATTTAAACTTCCATTATTAATATTCAATAAAACACGATTTATGTTTTGTTGAATAAATTGATACTTTACTTCTTTTTCATGTTCATCACAATCTTTAATATGTTCTGTTTCTATAGGATGCAACATATCAAATTCATTCACTAATAAATCATCTAATTTATCAGCATTGAGAGCTAATTCTTGTAAGGCAAAATATAATTTGTGTGGAGAACCATCTAAAAGATAGGTATCAAAAATAATAGCAACATCATTATTTTCATCAAAAGAAAAACGGCTATATTGTAAAGTGAAATTTTTTTCAATTAACCGTCTCATAAATCCAACATTAGTTTGATCTACTTTAACAACTTTAGCTTCGGCTCTAAATTTTCTTCCATCAGAATAGCCTTTTATTTTTTTTGATCCTTGATAAAATTCAAAGCTAAAATGAGTATCTCCTAAACATTGATAATTTACATTCTCTTCCTCAGGATCTGAGAGATAATCAAAAAAATCTGAATAAGCCTCAAAATGATCTCCCTCATCAAATTTTTCTAATGCCTGATGCCAAGCATCATATTGTTTATCTTTTTTATAAGAATCACTGTACCTCCCAAATTTAATCTTAGGTTGTTGTTCTTTTTCTGTGCTTCTTCCTAACCAACTATCAAATAATCCCATTCTTTTAAAACCCGTTTTGACAAATATAATCAAATCGTTAAATCATTGTAATTTATTTAAAAAAAAATTACGAATAAAATGAATCACATCAAACTTCTTTACCTTTTATAGGAATAGCCTTACTTTTGTGTATCTTTAGATTAGAGCCATTAATATGATGATTGATCAAACGTTCAGGAATATAGGTCGTGTTAGACAAATTGCAGGGATACTAAGTAAGTATGGCTTTGAAGATTTTGTGAATAATACCCCCCTAAGTTCTTTGATTCCAGATAAAAGAAGAATGAGCTGGAAAAAAGAAAACGAAATCAAAAAATATAATCGTTGGGAACTTGTTCGAATGGCAGCAGAGGATTTAGGGCCTACTTTTATTAAGTTAGCACAAGCCATGAGCAATCGTCCAGATGTTTTACCTGAAGCTCTTATTTATGAATTACAAAAATTACAAAATGATGTTCCTCCTATTACTTTTGAAAAAATAGAAGAAATTATTGAAGATGAATTAGGAGGACAAATTGATGATTTTTTTGAAGAATTTTATAAAAAACCCATTGGCTCTGCTTCTATAGGTCAAGTACATCGGGCTAGATTAAAAGATGGTTCTAATGTTGTGGTTAAAGTTCAACGCCCTGGATTAAGAAAAAAAGTAAAAACAGATCTCAGTATTTTAAAAATCTTAGTTCGATGGGGACAACAACAACTAGAAAATCAAGGTGTATTTGGAGCAGATGATATTGTCAATACCTTTGAAAAAAGTTTATTAAAAGAATTAGATTATACAACAGAGGCTCGATTCATGGAACAGTTTCGAACCTATTATAAAAAGAATTCAGATTTTTATGTTCCTAAAGTCTATAAAGAAATTTCTACAAGAAAAGTCCTTGTTCAAGAATTTATTAGAGGAGTTAAAATTACAGATGTAGAAAAATTAGAAAAATGGGGATTAAATACAGCCAACATAGCAGAAAAAGGTGTTGATATTTATTTATCTCAAATTTTTGAACATGGTTATTTTCATGCCGATCCTCATCCTGGAAATATTATTATTAAAGAAGATGGTACTATATGTTTGATCGATTTCGGAATGGTAGGAAAATTAACCAAACATGATCGTTTTGCTTTTGCAGGAATTTTAATTGCTATGGCAAAAAAAGATCCCAAAATGATGGCTAGAAATTATAAAAAACTAGCTATAGATGTTGTTATTGAAGATGAACGAGCTTTTGAAGCAGAATTAGGAGAATTAATTGATGATTATGCTTCTTTAGATGTAAGTGAAGTCAATGTCACAGAATTAACTTTACGACTACAAGATATTATTCGAAATCATAGAATGAGAATGCCTGGTGGTGTTTTTATTATTATGAGGGCTCTAACAATTTTAGAAGGTATAGGAAAAACAATACACCCCAATTTTAAAACATACGAATATTTTAAACCCTATGGTTTTAAATTATTAAAACAAATGTATTCACCTAAAAATATTTTAGATGATGCTCTTGAAATTGGTACTCGCTTTTCAGAATTTATAACAAGTTTTCCTGTTGAAGTAAGAGAAATATTAGAAAAAACTCGAAAAGGAACTTTAAAATTAGAAATGGTCAATTCTTTAGACGAATTAACCATGAATAAATTGACAAGAACAGCCAACCGTTTAATACTTGGAATTGTTACTACTGGTATATATTTAACTTCTGCAATTATCTTAGTTGCCTATGCTTTTTATGAAGGACCTTATGAAAGTTTCTTTTTTGTCTTGAGTATGACAGGTTTTATTATTGCAGTTGTATTTACTTTGATGATTATTTTTAATTCTTGGTGGAGTAATCGTCAATAAAAGAGATTAAAAAATCTCTAAATCAAAACATTTATTATAGATCAATTTATATATGAAAATAGGAATTGTTTGTTATCCAACTTATGGAGGAAGTGGTGTTTTAGCAACAGAATTGGGTAAGGGTTTAGCTCGAAAAGGACATGATATCCATTTTATTACCTATCAACAACCTGTAAGATTGAATTCTTTTCAAAATAATGTTTACTAT
>JAHDII010000201.1 GCA_020630895.1 Saprospiraceae bacterium | reverse complement strand
TTTTCTAAAGGATTAAATAATAAAAAAAATAATATTGAAAAACTTCAAGAATTAAATTTACCTATTTTTAATGATGTTTCAGATTTAGCTGAAGCTATGAATTTAACAATTGGTAAAATTAGATATTTAGCTTATACTCGAAAAGTTTCTACAAGTACTCATTATAAAAGATTTTCTATTCCTAAAAAAACAGGAGGACAAAGAATTATTTCTGCTCCAATGCGCAATTTAAAAAATGCACAACATTGGATTTTAGAACATATTTTATATAAAATAATTCCTCATGAAAAAGTACATGGATTTATTCCTAAAAAATCAATTATAACCAATGCAAAACAACATTTAAATAAAGAAGTTATTATTAATATTGATTTAAAAAATTTCTTTCCTACAATTACCTATAAAAGAATTAAAGGAATATTTCAAGCAATGGGATATTCAGAACAAATAGCTATTATTTTAACTTTAATTTGTTCTGAACCTGAAATTGATGAAGTAGTTTTAGATGATGTAACGTATTATGTAGCTAAAGGAGAAAGATTTTTACCACAAGGAGCTCCAACAAGTCCTGCTTTAACAAATATTATTTGTCATCGTATGGATAGAAGAATAGAAAAAAATTGTGAAGACTTAAATTTTGCATATACTCGTTATGCTGATGATATGACTTTTTCTACTAATGATTATGAAGAATCACTTTATAATAAATTAGCTTGGCGAATTAAAATGATTGTGGCAGATGAAAACTTTACCATTCATCCTGATAAAATTCATGTGATGCGTAAAGGAAGTAAAAAAGAAGTAACGGGGATTGTAGTTAATGAAAAATTATCTATTCCTAGAAAAAAATTAAAAAACTTTCGCACTGTTTTACATCAAATTGAAAAAAATAAATCTTTAGAAAATATTAATTGGGGACAAGGACATCCGATGAATACAATTTATGGATTTGCTAATTTTATTCAAATGGTAGATTCTAAAAAAGGAAAAAAATATATGGATAAAATTCGTTTATTATTTAATGATAAAGAAATTAAAAAATCATTACAAAAAATAAAAAAAGAAGAAAATAAAAAATTAATTCTTAAAAAAGAAGAACCGATAAAAAATCAAAAAAACAAAAAATCAAATGATGTAGAAGATTCTGATTGGTGGAGCATTTGGTAAAAAGTATTATTATTTTCCTTTTATAAATAATGGAGTATTTTCTTAAAAGAAAATACTCCATTATTTTTTTATCCTTATAACTAAAATAAAACCTAAACTAAAGCTCCTTTTTTTACGGCTTCAACAATTTCAGGATTTAATAAGGTAGAAACATCTCCTAGATTTGATGTATCGCCACTAGCAATTTTTCTTAAAATTCTTCGCATAATTTTACCAGAACGAGTTTTAGGTAAACCAGGTACAATTTGTATCATATCTGGTTTTGCGATAGGTCCTATTTCACGAGTAACGACATCTTTCACTTCTAAACGAAAAGCATCTTCATCAGCAGAAGGATGATTTAAAATGACATAAGCATAAATTCCTTGACCTTTAATATCATGAGGATAACCCACTACAGCAGATTCCACAATATTGCTATGTTGATTAATCGCATTCTCTACTTCAGCAGTACCTATTCTATGCCCCGAAACATTAATAACATCATCTACTCGCCCAATAATTCTATATAAACCATCGTTATCTCTTCTTGCTCCATCTCCTGTAAAATATTTATCTTCAAAAGCAGAAAAATATACATTCTTACATCTTTCGTGATCTCCATAAGTCGTTCGAATCATAGAAGGCCAAGGAAACTTAACACAAAGTAATCCTTCTACATCATTTCCTATAATTTCATTCCCTTCTTTATCAACTAAACAAGGTTGTATTCCAGGAAGAGGCAAAGTAGCATAGCAAGGCTTAGCAGAAGTCACTCCTGCTAAGTTTGAAATCATAATACCTCCTGTTTCTGTTTGCCACCATGTATCAACAATAGGAGCATTTCCTTTACCTATTTTATCATTATACCAATGCCATGCTTCTGCATTAATAGGTTCTCCTACTGTACCAAGTACTTTTAGTTGTGACAAATCATATTGTTCAACCCATTGATCTCCTTGTGCCATTAAAGCACGAATAGCTGTAGGAGCAGTATAAAATTGATTGACCTTATGTTTTTCACAAATATGCCAAAACCGCCCTGCATCTGGATAAGTAGGTACTCCCTCAAACATCATTGTTGTAGCTCCTGCTAAAAGAGGTCCATAAATAATATAAGAATGACCAGTTATCCAACCAATATCAGCAGTACACCAATAAATATCTCCTTCTTGATATTGAAATACATTTTTAAATGAAAAACAAGTATATACCATATATCCACCACAAGTATGAACTACACCTTTGGGTTTTCCTGTGGATCCAGAAGTATATAATATAAATAACATATCTTCAGAATCCATAACTTCTGCTTCGCAACTAGTACTTTGTCCTTCTACTACTTCATGCCAATAAATATCTAAATTTTCTTTCATAGAAGTATAGCCTCCTGTATTTTGGTGTACAATAACATTTTCTACACTATCACAACCCATTGCAATGGCTTCATCTACTACTTTTTTTACAGGAATATTTTTAGCTCCTCTTTTATTATAATCAGAACAAATTACCATTTTAGCTTCTGCATCTTTAATTCTATCCGCTAATGCCTGAGCAGAAAAACCAGCAAAAACAACAGAATGGATAGCACCTATTCTAGCACAAGCTAATACAGCAATAGCTAACTCTGGAACCATTGGCATATAAAAACAGACTCTATCTCCTTTTTGAATACCTAAACCTTTTAATGCATTAGCACATTTACAAACTTCGGCTAAAAGTTCTTTATAAGTAAATGACTTTGATGCAGCATTAGCTTCGTTAGCTTCCCAAAGCAATGCAACTTGATCACCCCTTGTTTTAATATGTCTATCTAAACAATTTTCAGTAATATTTAATTGTCCTCCAACAAACCATTTCACATTAGGAGATTTAAACTCCCATTCTAATGTTTTATTCCACTTTTTTTTCCATGTAAAAGTATTGGCTTGCTTATCCCAAAAAGCTTCAGGATTTTCTATTGCTTTTTGAGTAGCCTTATTAAATTCTTCTATTGTTTGATATTGATCTGTCATATTATAATAATTTTATGTTTATGCAATAATACAAAAAGCCTGTTTCATTTTATAACATGAAAATTAATAATATTATCTTATCTTAGGAATTATAAACACTACAATTAATATGAATAAAGAAAAATTATTTTTGTCTAATAAAAATATGCCTGAAGAAATAATAGGAAAAAAAGTTTTTCCAGGTTTTTATATTTATAATCCTCATATTCCTTTTTATTTATACACTCCTATTACTATAGGAATGATTTTATTATCGATTTTTTATGTTCAGATAGTATGGTGGAAAATATTAATAGGTTTTTTATCTGCTGTGGCATTTTGGACTATCTTTGAATATATGATGCATCGCTTTTTTTTTCATTGGGAACCTAAAGGAAAATTTTGGAAGAAACTATTATATACCATTCATCACGGGCATCATGATTATCCTAATGATTCTAGATTGATGTTAGTTGGACCGATAGTAAGTCTTCCTGCTTTTTTGATCATCTGGGCTTTAGTTTATTTGGTAGTAGGACATCATGCACATTCTTTTATGGCAGGGATGGCAAGTTGTTATATGTTTTATGATTGGCTACATTATGCTTCTCATAATTATAATTTTAAAAATTCTTTTTTCCAAAAACTAAAAATTCACCACATGAGGCATCATTATGAAAACAATGATAAAAATTTTGCTTTCACTACTTTAATTTGGGATATTATTATGAAAACTCGAATTAAAAATAAGAAATAGAAACCATGTCAAAAGAATTATATACAGATTTAAAAACAATATTAAGTTATTTTTATCATTGGGAAAAAGAAAAGGCAAATGAAGTTTTTCTTAGACAACCTATAGATGGAAAATGGTATGAATTTACTTGGAAAGAAGTAGGATTACAAGCACGGAAAATGTGTGCTGCTCTACAAGGGTTAGGCTACAAAAAAGGAGATCATATTGGTATTTATTCTAAGAATTGTTATCACTGGTTTATTTCTGATTTAGCTTTATTAATGGGAGGTTTTGTTAGTACTCCTTTTTATCCTAATTTGAATGCAGAACAATTAAAAGAAGTTTTAATATTAAGTCATGCCAAAGCTTTATTTGTAGGAAAATTAGACGATTGGGAACATGCTAAAGATGGTGTTCCTGAAACGGTTCAAATTATTAAGTATCCACATTATAAAGGAAATGCAAAAATAGATCGAGGTATAGAATGGGATGAATTAATAAAGGAATATAATCCTATTTTGGGTGAGCCTGATATGGATTTTGAAGATCTTTTTTCTATTATTTTTACTTCAGGTACTACTGGAACGCCTAAAGGAGTAATGTTGAAATATAAAGCTCCAGCATTATTAATGCAAAATGAAAAAATGTATCATTCTTTAGGCATTTTTGATGGAAAGCCTCATCATTTTTTATCATATTTACCTTTAAATCATATTGCAGAAAGAGTCATTGTTGAATTTGCAAGTATCTTAACTGGAGCTACGGTTTCTTTTGCTCAGTCTTTAGATACATTTGCCAAAAATTTGCAAGAAGTACAACCTACAATTTTTATGTCTGTACCTCGCTTATGGACAAAATTTAGAGTTGCTATTTTAGAAAAATTACCTCAAAAAAGATTAAATACTCTTTTGAAAATGGCTATAGTTAAAAACCTAATTAAAAATAAAATAAAACATCAGATAGGTTTAAGTAGAGCAAGAATTGTTTTAACAGGAGCGGCTCCTTGTCCAAATGATTTAAAAGAATGGTATCAACAATTTGATTTAACCATTCAGGAAGTTTATGGAATGACAGAAAATTGTGCGGGTTGTACTCTAATGCCTAAAGATAAAGTAAAGCCTAATACTGTAGGAAAAGCCATTAAAAATGTAGAATTAATAACAGATAAAATTAGTGGAGAAGTTTTAATGAAAACACCTTGGATGATGGAGGGATATTATAATGATCCAGAAAAAACCAAAGAAGTTATTATTGATGGTTGGATACATACAGGAGATCAAGGGCAAATTGATGATGAAGGCTATTTGTCTATAACAGGTAGAATAAAAGATACTTTTAAATCTGCTAAAGGAAAATATATTATTCCTGCTCCTTTAGAATGGCAATTTTCTAAAAATAAATATATTGAAAATATTGCCATTGTAGGTTCTGGAATTCCGCAACCTTTAGCTCTTGTAAATTTATCAGAAATAGGAAAAAAAGCAGAAAAAACGGAGATAAAAAATAGTCTTAAAAAAGATTTAGAAACAATCAATCAAAAATTGGTCAATTATCAAAAAATAAGTTCTATTATTATTATTGAAGATGCATGGACTATTGATAATAAAATTTTAACTCCTACAATGAAAATAAAAAGAAATATTTTAAATGAAAAATATAAGTCTTTTTATCTTGATTGGTATGAAAGCCCAAAAGTTATTATTTGGTATTAAAATTTGGGATGAGTCATGGTTTAATAATGTATATCAAAATCTTCTACAATAGAAAATAATAATTGAATATCTTCATAAAATTCTTTTACTAAATCAAAATTAACATTGGTTTGAAAGATATAAGGCTCTAGCATATCTTTAGGCTCAGTAATAGCAATATAAATATGATGATTAATAAAAGAAATATAAATTTCTTTATTTGCTTTTTTTCTATAATTGACTAATAGTTCTTGTATTTCTGGAGAAAGCAAACGATAAATAGAAGCATTTCTTGTAGCATAAACCATAAATGCTTTTTCAAAATCTTCTGAATTTAATTCTATAGGCTCTGCTCCTTCTCTAGTAAAATATTTAATAGAACGAGTTAAATATTGTTGAAATTCTTCAGGTAAAATATAAATGGCTCCTTTTATTTTGTCATCAAAATTTGCTTTTAAAAAAACACCTTTAAAAACATAATTTAATCGGCTGCGTACTTTTGAAAATTCTCTTACATTCAACTCGCACATTTCAAATTCTATTTCTCTTATTTTTCCCTTGATATAATCTTCAGCATTATATGAAGGAGCCTCTGTTGCGAAAATTTTACTGGCTAAAAAATCAGATTTAGAAATAGAACCTTTAGCATCATATTCA
>JAHDII010000200.1:562-6258 GCA_020630895.1 Saprospiraceae bacterium | reverse complement strand
TCATAAAGCTAACAGATTTTACTTTTATTCCTATTTTGATGCAATCAACCTAATTCTTTTGTCGCAAAATTGTCTTTTGAAAATTTATTCTAATAAAGAATCATATTTCTCTTTAGAAATTAAATTCATTTCAAATAATTTATCAATACAGTCATAATCTTTTTGTAAATATTTTCTAATTCTTTTAAAACAGTTGTTCTTCCTCCATTTTCCTATATGAAGAATAACAACATTTGTATTTCCTCTATGATATTTATCCTTTATTTTGTTATAAATTTTATTCCAAATCATATATCCTTTTTAATATTATCCATCCTATTTTGTTTCAAATAAAAACATAACACATTAAATAATTGATTTATTTATTTTTTATTGGCATGTCACAAAAATTAAAAAATCCAACTTTTAATAATTTATCCAATCCTATATTTTGCAGTAAAATTATTACACAATACTACTTTAATATCATTCTTGTTATGGAAAATCTAACTTCTACTCAAATGTTTAAAAATGTACAAAACAAATCTAACCCACCTCTTAAAAAAAGAATAATAGACTTTAGACATATTCTCCTATATGTTGTAAGCCTTTGTTTTATTATTATTATGCTTAGAGATTTATTCCATCTTTTTTAGAATATTTTAGGTCCTTTTTTTAGCTAAAAGTAGCCATATTTTTCCATAATGACGAAGCTTAGCTAAATTCCTTGCTGTTTCCCCCACCCCACAATACAAATCTATATGACCAGGACCTTTAATCCCTCCCCCAACATCTTGAGCTAACAATAAGGAAGTTTTATGTTCTGTAAAATTTTTATGAGGAATAGGTTTTAGTGAGAATAAACATGCTCCTGTAGGAATGTATCGTTTATCTGTTGCGATAGACATATCAGAAACGAGGGGAACATTACCAGAACCATTTACTTTTTTTCCTTGAGGATTTTTTATAAAAAAAACATATGATGAATTATGAAATAATATTTCATCTCCTTTATCAGGATTTTCTGTAATAAATTTTCCTATGGATTCTATAATAACACCTTGACCTTTTTCGCCATAATGATCTAAAAAATATCTTTGAATACTTCTTCTAGGGTGTTTGTTGGTTCCTCCATAAGAAAATAAATGTTGAGAACCATCTCTATATTCTACATATCCAGAACCTTGTAATTGCATTTTTTGAATATCAATGAGGCTCTTGGCATAAGCTAATTCTAAATTTTTGTTTTGTAATGCTCCTTCTAAATAAATTTCTCTTCTTGTAGGATATATTTCTACATCTTTTGGTTGAGCATAAATAGGATATTTATAAATTTCATCTTGTGTTTCACTTACTTGCAAAACAGGAGAATAATATCCTGTAAATAATACATTTCCTCTGCCATCTTTTCCTGAAATTTGATATCCATCAAAATATTCTGATGCTGGAATCAAAGCTGCACTCGACCAATTCTCTAATGCTTCGGCTGTTCTTTCTAAATCTGTTTTAGTAAATTTTATACCTCCGATATTAAAATGTTTTCGACCTCTTCTTTTTCTTTCAAGCATTTTTTTATGCATACGAATAGCATAAAGATCTTCTCTATAAATTTTAGGCAATGAAATTTCATCTAAATCAATTTTTTCTAAAACATTTTTTTGTTTTGAGGCATGCTTAAACTTTCCTGTTATGGTAATACCATCAGGAAAAGGAAAAGCTGATTCTTCTACCTTTTTAGGTTTACAAGAATTAGCAATAAAAAACAATAGGACATATATAATTATCCTAAAATTCATTGACTATTTTTTATGAAAAAATTTACCATTGCTTCGTGAAAATAAGTTTAAATATTTAATTCCTAAAAATTATGCATTTTTTTTTCTTGATGATTCAAAAATATATTTTTACACCAAAAACATAAATCAACAAATTACAGCGTTTTACATATATCTTTTTTTTATATCATAATATTCTAAAATAATACATAACCCTAAATAAAACAGAAGGTTATGCAATTTAAAATTCTTATGTTACTTTTGTAAGGAAATATGTCTAAATTATTGCGATAAATTTTTAATCATCTTAATGAAATCAATATACATATATCTTTTTCTATTTTTGGGGTTATGGCTCTCTACTAATGCTCAATCCAATTCAACACCCCAAAGTTCTACGCCAACTTTTAATATTAATTCTCAAACACTCATTTTAGATACCGAAGGAAATTATATCGATTTTAAAACATTTATCAGTTTACAACCAGATATAGATTATGCTGATTTACAACCCAAATTTGATGATAAAGGAAATTTACAAAAGATTACAATAACATTGCTTCGCAAAAAGATAATGGTTAAAGAAGTTGCATCTAACTCAACTACTACAACTCCTCATAAGGCTACAGCTACACATACTCCTAACAAAACAGTTACTTATTCAAATAAAAGTCCAAATTCTACTACCCAAACCCCAACAACAAGTACTAATACGAATAAAAAATTTCGATTTACAACTGCTAAAGAATTAGAAGGTAAATTTGCTCCCTATTTTAAAGAACAAGATGAAAAAGGAAATTCTTATTCTTCTGCTTCCTTAGCAGGAAAAGTAATTGTCATTAAGTTTTGGTTCTTAAAATGTGGTCCTTGTTTAGAAGAAATTCCTCAACTCAATACATTAGTTGATAAATACAAAAAAAATAAGGATGTTACTTTTTTAGCTGCAGCAACTGATGAAAGCCAAGATATTATTAAATTCCTTCAAAAGAAATCTTTTAAATATACCATTTTAGCTAATTCTTATAATATACATGGAGATTTTAAAGTGGCAGGATACCCAACCCATCTCATTATTTATAAAAGTGGAATGGTAGGCAGAGTATTTACAGGAAAAAACTCTAGTGTTATGAAAAACCTAGAAATAGAAATAGAAAAGGGCTTATTAATGTTATCTGATGACAAATCTCTTGAAGAATTAAAAGAAAATGTTACCTTTACATCCGATTTGATAGTAAGAGCTGAAGAAGGCTATCAACTCACTGAAAATGAATACAATAAAAAAATATCTACGAATCAATATAAATCTTATAAAAGGATAAAAGTGAATGGTAGAGAAGAAATATTTTTAGTAAAATCAAATTAATTTAATAATTAACAATTCAATATTTTTAACATGAAACGTATTACTGTAACTTTATTATTTGCAGCGTTCGCTTTTTTCGCTTATGGACAAGGTGGAGAATCTTCTCTTTTTGATGTACCACCACCACAACCAACTGAGTACGGAAAATGCTACGCGAAGTGTAAAACTCCTGATATTTACGAAACGGTATCTACACAAGTATTAGTAAAAGAAGGAGGAACTAAAGCTTCTGTTCAACAAGCTACTTATGACACTGTTGAAGAACAAGTGTTAGTAAAAGATGGATACAAAAAATATAAAATTATCCCTGCTACATTTACTACTACTGAGAAAAGAGTTTTAGCAACTGATGGAACTTGTAAAATTTCTGTAAGACCTGCTAAATATGAAACAAGAACTGATAAGCAATTAGTAAGTTCTGCTTCAGGAAAATGGGTACGCAAGAAAAAAGCTCCTAATTGCCTTTCTTCTAACCCAGATGATTGTTATGTACTTTGTTGGGAAGAAATTCCAGCAAAATATACTACTACAACTACTAGAGTTTTAATTGAGCCAGAAAGATATGATACTAGCTATACTGATGCTAAATATAAAACAATAAAAGTTCAAACTTTATCTGAACCTGCTCGTGTTGAAGAAGAGTATGTTCCTCCTGTTTACAAAACAGTAACTAAAAAAGTTTTACTTTCTTGTGGAGGTGTTACTTCTACTTACATAGAGCCTCAATACGAAACTAAAACAAGAAAAGTATTAGTTTCTCAAGGTTCTTACGGACAATGGGAAGAAGTAGTTTGTGCTGGTGATGTGAATACTAGCTTAATCAGACAAGTACAACAAGCTCTTAACGATAAAGGTTATGATGCAGGTACTGTTGATGGTGTAATGGGTTCTAAAACTCGTGCTGCATTAGCTAAATTCCAACAAGATAATGGTTTACCTTTAGGTAATCTTAATATTGCTACAATGCAAGCTTTAGGAGTAAGATAATTTTTTCTTATTCTTTTCTTAAAAGCCCTTTTCCTTATAAGGAAAAGGGCTTTTTTTATCCATAAATCCTAAAAGACTGTTAAGTTAATTTGATATTCTATTCAATCTTTGTAATTTTCTATTTCAATTAAATCAATTAGAATATGTCTTTTGTTTTTAGATCAATCATCTCCAGTTTTATTTTATTATTCTCTCTTAGTCTTACAGCTCAACACATGGTGAGAGTTGAAAGATGTGAGGCAATACCTGAAGGAGTTCCTGTTCATGCTGTCCAAGCAGATAATACGAATAAAATATGGGTAGGAACTGATAAAGGTTTATATCAAGCTACTAGCTTTAAAAAAGCAAATCTGATTACTGATGAAGCTCCTGCTTATGCAATTACAAAAGATAAGCATGGTCAAATATGGGTAGCCCTTGGAACAGGAGAAATTGTAAGTTCTGATTTAAAACAAAGAATTAAATTATCTAATAATGTAGAAGTTAAAGTCACTAGCTTAACCACAAAAGATTCTCTTCTTTGGGTAGGCACAGCCAATAAAGGAGTCTATGTTATAGATCTTTATAATCAAAAAAAATTACATCATTACACTAAAAAAGATTCTAAACTTCCATCTGATGAAATCAATTTTATTTATTGTGATAAATTTGGAGTGTATTGGATTGGTACAACTTCTGGTGTATGTAGAATTGCTGGAAAAAAATGGAATTCTTATGAGCAATCTGATAATGTAACTGCTGTTGCCAATTATTATGATCATGTATGGTTTTTAGGAAATAAAAAATTATGGAAAGTAGATGAACTCAATAGATGGGTAAGAGTTCGATTAGATAAACGCCTCACAAATGGAATTGTTAAAGATATGGCTTTTGATGATAAAGGACGTTTATACTTGGCGTCTAATATTTTTTCTAGATATGATATTATAGTAGATACTTTAGCTGTTTATGATAAAACATTTGGCTTTGTAAGTGATCAATCTTTAGCTGTTACCAGTGATAAGAAAGGAGATATGTGGGTAGGAACTTTGACTAATGGTTTATTTCGTTTTAAATTATATTTTCAAGAAGATGTTGTAGATTCACGCTTATCAGCTGTTTGCTTTAGTGAAAAAGAATTAAAATGTGCTGCTGATTCTGATGGTTCTCTACAAGTAAAAATTACAGGAGGCAAAAAACCTTTCAAATATGAATGGAGTTGTTCTAGTTGTAAAGGCAGTAATCCAAAAGGATTATCTAAAGGAACTTATACTGTTACCCTTACAGATGCTGAAGGAACTTCCAAAGTATTAACGACTTCTGTCCAAGCCCCTAATTATTTAACCATCAAATTAACGAAAAGACAAGCAATTTCTAGAGCAGGAGCAAAAGATGGAATTCTTGAAATTGAAGCTATTGGAGGAAAAGGAGATATTAAGTATGTATGGAATGATCGAAATAAAGATAACAAAAGAAAACGATTAAAAGAAGGAGATTATTCTGTAACAGTGACTGATGAAAATGGTTGTACCAATAGTTTATCTCTTACTGTAGAAGGAGTTAAAATTTTACCACAGCTAGAAGTTACTTCTTTAAATGAAGGACAAACCATT
>JAHDII010000200.1:0-552 GCA_020630895.1 Saprospiraceae bacterium | reverse complement strand
CAAGCAGATTCTATTATTTTTAGTGAAGAATCAATTCCTGTTCTTAAAGAAGTATATACTTTTCTAAAAGAAAATCCTACAGTAAGTATTGAAATTGGAGGACATACCAATAGCCTTCCTGCTGATAAATATTGTGATTGGCTCTCAAATGGTAGAGCTAAAAATGTAGCTGAATATTTTTATAATAAAGGAATTTCTCCTCAACAAGTGAGCTATAAAGGATATGGAAAAAGAAATCCTATAGCTTCTAATGATTCTAAATCTGGAAGGAAAAAGAACCAACGAGTTGAAATTAAAGTATTAAAAATTAATCGCTCGGGAGGTTAAATGGATAAATCCTTATAATCATTATGAAAATGAAAATTTTTTATTATATATTATTAATAATTGGAATTATTTTTTGTTTGTCTTGTTTCAATTCTAAATCTACTACATCTATAAATACAATAAATATGCAATGGGGTTTTCAATCTTCACAGACAAATTCCACACGAAATTGCTTTCCTGGTTTTGAAGAATATCATAATGATTATCAAGAAATAAATATTAAAA
>JAHDII010000199.1 GCA_020630895.1 Saprospiraceae bacterium | reverse complement strand
AGGGACAAGTTTTTTATATCACTTATCCCTTCAAAATAATATATATTTTTCTAATTATTCTTTATCTACTAAAATAATTTTGAATGAATTGATTTGATTATTTCCAGAATTTGTAGTTAAGTAATATATTCCTGGAGGATATATGCTCAAATCGAATCCATGAGAATTACTTCCTGCTGATAAAAGTATTTTTTCTTTCCATAATTCTTGTCCTAATAAATTAGTTATAGTAAATTCGGTTTGACCAATTGTTTCATCTAAATTAATTTCAAAACGTATGATGTCTGTAGTAGGATTAGGAAAAATTATAGCTGCTCCTAACGGATTCAAACAATATGAGTCTTCTTTTATTTTTAATAATACTACTTCTGAATATGAATAAGTCCCATCAAAATCTATTTGTTTTAAACGATAATAATTCTTTTCTGATTTTAATCTTTTATCTTCATATAAATATGAATGAGCTATACTAGATGTTCCTTGCCCTGTAATAGTAGCTATTTCTCTAAAGGTATTTCCATCTGTACTCTTTTCTATAACGAAATGAGAATTATTTTCTTCACTTAATGTAAGCCAATTTAAAACTGCATTACAATCTTTTTGACTTACTGTAAAATGAGATAATTCTACTGGTAAAACTGATATTCTAAAACCAGCATCAATATCACAATCTGTATTCCCTGTAACAAAGGCATGAACTATAGTCTTCCTAGAAACCATACTAATATCACTATCATTCAAATCTGTTAAAGTAGGCCCTGATATATCTTTAGAGGTAGGAGAACCAAATTCTATACCTCCTATATTTGATGTTTCATCAAACTGAATTACATAATCTCCTGTAGGTACAGCCATAGAATAAGTACCATCACCAGCCGTTAGTCTCATATCTATAACACGTCCTGTGGAATTATCTATCAATTGAACTGTTACATCTGTTAATAAAGTATCGGCATTATTAAAAATGCCATCTTCATCTAAATCATGCCAAGCTTTTCCACAAATATTTGAAGTTGTAAATCCAAAATCTATCGTTAAATTACCATTCATATCATCAGAATCAATAATAGTATTAGGCTCCCCTCCAAAAGTTAAATTAACTATAGAAGATTTAACCCCTTCTATTTGATAAAAATCATAATCTGAACCATGATTATGTTCATTAATATCACTATTACCGCTTACACTATATGTTGGTGTCATTAAGTCTTGTAAAACACCTCCTTTTTGAAAATTACGTGGAGATATTCTTACAAAATAATTATCTTCTCCTAATCTATCAAAATTATAATTGCCATTTGCATCAGTGAAGGTAGTCCAATAAAAAGCATCTTTATCTTTATTAAACAAACCATCGCCATCTGTATCTTGGAATAAATCTAGGCGTACATGTTCTATGCCAAGTTCTCCAGTATCTTTAATACCATCTTTATTGGTATCATCCCAAACTAAATTTCCTAAATTAACTGCATTATAAAAGCCAAAATCAACGGTTAGATTTCCATTGATACCATCTCCGTCAATAGCAACATCAGGTTCTCCTTCATATTCTAAAGTTAATACAGAAGAAGCTACTCCTTGGTTGGCTTCATCGTAGTGCATTTCTTCAACACCTGCATCATCATTATCATTATCAAAATCATTACCTCCAAAAGCAGTCGAATTGAGCATTCCATTTAATGCTCCTGCCCAATTAGATGCAGGAATATTAATGATATATTTCCCTGGAGAAAGGTTTGTGAAAGAATATAATCCAGAAGGATCTGTAATTTGAGTATCAACCAAAGTATCTTTAGGAGAAAACATTTCATCTCCATCCATATCTCTGTATAATTCTACTGTTACATTAGGAATACCTGGTTCAGTAATTTCTCTAAAAGAATTATTATTTATATCTTCAAAAACAAGGTTTCCAATAGTCATAATTGCAGGAGGATTATAAAAACCAAAATCTATGGTAGTATCATTAGCTGTAAGTAATATTATTTCACTCAATACTCCAAATTGCCCTGCTTGGAGGGTATTAATTCCATGATCTTCATTATTTAATGTAAAAAGACCTGGGCTATTTTCCATATTTGAAAGCACACTATTTCCTAGATAATTATCTGGAGAAATTCGCACAAAATAGTTTCCAGTAGAAAGGTTATCAAATAAATAACTCCCATCTGTACTCGTTTTAGTACGAAATAAGTAAACATCATCAGAAGAATTATAAATTCCATCTCCATTATCAACATATAAATCAACCTCAACACCTGCTATACCTTTTTCTGCAGCATCTTTAGTAGCATCTATATCATCATCTAACCAAACTAGATCGCCCAATTCAAAATTGCCCATATCTGTACAATTATTGTTGATAGGTTCTAAGACTTTAGTTACCCAAAAATCATTACTTCCAATATTTGCTTCTGTTTTATCTCCACTTATACCAGAAAGACTATTGCCTGCAGCTGCAAAACTACCATCAGATAGTGCTGCAAAAGAATAAAAAGAATCATTGAGATTACCACCTGCAGTTTTATCCCATTCTATATTGCCATCAGCATCAAATTTAATGATCCAAAAATCATAAGCTCCATTAGATGCTTCTGTTTTATCACCTCCTATCCCAGAAAGGCTACTTACTCCTATTGCAAAACCTCCATCAGGTGTTAATTGGAGATGGACATTTAAATCTGTTGAAATACCATTAACAACCTTATCCCACAATATGTTACCATTAGCATCTAATTTAACGACCCATGGATCATATTCTTTAATGCCACTTACTAAATATCCTCCATCTGCAGTTTGTCTCACTGTTTCCAACTCATCTATACCTGTTCCTCCTAATGTTTTATCCCATTCTACATTACCAGCAGCATCTAATTTTACAACCCACCAATCATATAGTCCCCCTAAAAACACCTCTGTTTTATCTCCACCTATACCCGATCTAGTATTTCCTCCTACAATAAAACCACCATCTGAAGTTTCAATAGCATCTCTTACATAATCTGTTGAATCTCCTCCAATAGTTTTATCCCAAGCTATCACTCCATTCATATCTAGTTTAATTACCCAATAATCGCTGTAGCCTTTACTATTTTCTGTTTTATCTCCATTAATATCTGAATCTGCATTACATGCAACTAAATACCCTCCATCAGCAGTATTACTTATACTTTTAGGAGATTCCGATCCATCTGCTCCTAGTTCATTCTGCCATATAATATTTTGCCCTGTTTCATCTAATTTAAAAACCCAAGTATCATATCCATTATGATCTGACATCGTTTTATCTCCACTTATCCCTGAGCCACTTCCTCCAGCAATTACATATCCTCCTGCAGGATCTAAACACATCGCATATAACCAATCTTGACCTGTGCCTCCTAAATCATTTTGCCACTCTATTTCTCCATTGGCATCTAATTTTACTACCCAATAATCATAGCTTCCCCAAACGGCTTCTGTCTTATCTCCCGATATTCCCGAATTAGAAGGTCCACCAACAAGTAGTCCTCCATCGGGAGTTTCTATGATGGATTCAATATGCTCTGCTCCTGTCCCACCAATCGTATTATCCCATGCTATTCTTGCCCCTTTCTGACAAGCATAAAAACCAAAATCTACAGTTAAATTTGTATTATTATCAGTATCTCCATCATTAGTGGGTTCTATTCCCATTTCTAAGGTAATAACTTGGCTAGCAATAGATAAATCTACTTGTATTCCTTCATTATCATCATTAATATTATCATCTGGATCTGTTGGAACAATTCCTTGGCTCAATCGATATTCTGTTAAGCTTCCATTACCTAAATCAAAGTTTTCTACAGGAATTACTATTATATAATCACCATCTAAAAGACCAGTAAAAAAGTAGTTTCCTGAATTGTTGGTTGTTGCTTGATCTAACAATACATCAGCAGTAGAGAAATCATTACTACCATCAGTATCTTCATAAAGATTTAATATTACATCTGAAATTCCTATTTCGCCTTCTCCTGAATTATATAGACCATCTTCAGTAATTTCTTCCCAAACTAAATTACCTAATGAGAGTGTTGGTAAAGTATAAAAACCAAAATCCATTGTTAAATTACCATCTGCATCATCTCCATCATCAGTAGGTTCTGTACCTTCTGCTAGAGTAAGAACAGAAGAAATAATTCCATTTAATTTAAAAGACGTATTAACTATTCCATGATCTTGATTATCTATATTTAAATTTGCATTTACAGAAACTCCTGTAGTTGGGAAATAACCACTTAAGCCCATATTATAATCAAAATTAACATTAGGAACAACTACAAAAAAGTTTCCATCACTAATATTTTCAAATAAATAATTACCGCTAGCATCTGTTATTCTAGTAGTATACAAGGCATCACCATTTAGAGGATCGGGATTAAAAATACCATCTCCATCATCTTGATATAATTCAACGACTACATTTGGAATACCCGATTCTACTCCATTTACAATACCATCTTGATTGCTATCTTCCCAAATTAAATTACCTATTCTTCCATTTCCTCTATCACAAAAAGTATGTCCGATTAGAGCAATATCATCCAATCTAAAAAAAGGATGTCCTTGATTATTATTCCAAAAACGAATTTCGAAAGTAATCGTTTTACCTGCCCATGATTGAGTATTTACATTTGCGAATGGGACATAATATCTATTCCATAATTCAGTATTATTTAATATTTCGCTTGTATATAATTCTGGACCATATAAATCACCTTCATGAATCACAACTCTGTATTGAGCATTAGAGTTCGTTTCAAAAAGACCACTCATATTCACTTGACCTGCTTCAAAATATAAACCACTAATATTAGGTTCAGAATCAGCAGAAAAAAGGAAGCTCAATGATAAATTATCAATAATAGTACTGCCACTATTATATACAATAGGAGTCACTTCTGATGTACCAATTTGAGGAAAACATCTTGCATTGAGTCCTCCTGGATCAAAACTATCATCTTGATTAATTGATCCTGTACTTTCTACTTGCATTACAGGTACTTTAGGGTCTGGACCACCAACACTAGGAACTGTCATTCCTACAAAAGACATACAGCTTTCAGTTGCTGTATTTCTATAAAACCCATCATTTAAACCATTTTCAAATGTATGAGCATATAAAAAATTAGATTTATAAAAGGCGTTTTGAGCTGCTAGGTTAGTTGTAATAAATAATAATATAAATAATTGTATTAGTTTTTTCATATCCTTAGTTTCATAATTATCTAAGATATTGAAAGACAAGGACTATGCCAATGTATGGATGAATTATGAAATAAACCTTTTAAAAGGTTTATTTGAATACAAATAATAGGTTATGAATCATACAAATTATTATCATACAAAGTGGGTATATATAATGGCTTAATCATCAAATTGTAATTATTAAGAAAGAAGTCAAAAAACTAGTGAGAAGTATATGGGAAATATTAAATACAGCCTAATATTTCAAATTGTTTTCAAATGTTTTTTTATAAATATAAAATGAAAATAAAAAAGAAATCACAATAATAGGATAAATAGCTATTGTTAAAAAATTCCATACCCTACCCTCATCTTCTGAAAAAATAGTATTAAAATATATTTTTCATTATTCTACTATTTCAATTGCTTTTTTTTTATAGATTTATAAAAATATACAGGCATTGCTGTTGTCGGATAAATAAAAGATTCAGATAATTCATTATTCAAGTTAGACATCTCAAATTTATTTTTTAATTTTTCAAAATCAAAAAAATGAATATTCTCTTCTTTAAGAATACTTTCATGTTTATATATTATAAAATCTTCTTCAATAAAATCTTTAAAATACTTATACTCTCTTAAACTATAAATAAATTTTCCTAAACATCCTAATTCCTTTTTTGGACGAAAATAATTATCTAATAAATAAATTTTCATCAGACTATTTTCTTCAAACTTTTTTCTTTCTATCCTTTTTTGAAATTGAAAACCTAATAACAAATTTTCTTTTCGATGATAAAGAATTATTATATTCCTTTGTAAATGAATGTTCCCCTTATAAGGAAAGAGAACGGAATAATTACCCCAAACTTCTTTAAAAAAAATCATACTAACACCATGAAAATTTGACACTCGATCACATATATCTATAACATAATTACTACTATCTATCATACACGATTTATAGTATGTTTTCTCTAAACTAAAATGTTTATTCCTACCTGTTTGAAAAACTTGAAATCCATAAATAAAATCAAAGCTGTCTTTTTTTTCACATTGAATATTAAGAGT
>JAHDII010000198.1 GCA_020630895.1 Saprospiraceae bacterium | reverse complement strand
AAAAACAAAAAGTTTTAAATAATTTGTTGTTTTTGAAAAAAAATGTATATATATTTGTGTTATAATTATACAAACATAAGATAAAAGAAACAAAAACATATATTTTATATACTTTAATTATTTAAATTTTTTCAGATGAAGCCAAAGAAGTTATTAGAAAATCACAAATCATCTTTTCCTATGATTGTAAAAGGAATGGATAAGGGATATCATTTTACACAGCAATACAATCCAGAACTAGCAGAATTATTGAGGCAAATTTTTATCATTTTAATGCGACCTATTATTGCGTTACGCGCAAAATTATATCGCTATATTTTATATCCTTTTAGAAAATTAGAGACTCAAAACATACCTATTTTTAGAATAGGTATAGGTCTTATTTTGATTATTTTCATTTCTCAAAATAATTTTAGTTTTTCAATTAGTGTAAATGATCCTTCTCAATTGAGTACTATGGCGGCTATACCTGAAAATATTTCTAATCATGAGGATAACTACCCAACTACTTCTCCTGATTATTCTTCTTATGCAAAGCCAATATCTGAAAAAAATGAATTTGCTCCTGTATCATCTCAAAATATAAAAACCAACAGTGCTAAAGATTATATTCTTAGATATAAAGATTTGGCAATATCTGAAATGAAAAAGCATGGAATCCCTGCAAGTATTACACTTGCTCAAGCATTGATAGAAAGCAGAGCTGGAAGTAGCCGCCTAGCGGTTAATAACAATAATCACTTTGGAATTAAATGTTTTAGTAAAAAATGTTCAAAAGGACACTGTACCAATCATAAAGATGATCATCATAAAGATTTTTTTAGAAAATATAAATCTCCTTGGGAATCTTACAGAGATCATTCTAAATTTTTATTGAGAGATAGATATAAAAATTTACAACAACACAAAAAGGATTATAAAAAATGGGCAGTAGGTTTGAAAAAAGCAGGATATGCTACTGATAAGCGATATGATAAAAAATTAATTGGAGTTATTCAAAAATATAAACTTTATCAATACGATAAATAAAAGATTGTTTAAAATTCGTTTTCATCTAACCCTTATTCACTTTTTAAAGTGGTAAGGGTTTTTATTTTGTAAAAAGGAGCTAAAAGAATCGATATATTCCCCCTAAATAATCAACTCTTTTGCCCCTATATTTTATTATAATTCTAATAGAATTATAATATACTTTTAACTATTAATATTATTCTATATTTCTTGCATCGAAATTTCCTTATTTTTTATTTGCACCTCAAGCAAATCATCCATCTTATTATGAAACATTTTATAATCTAGAGTTTGATAAAATAATTTCAACTCAGACGTATTTCTCAAGAGTAAATAAATTTCAAAATGCATTTTTCCATTTTTATATTTAAACTTAGATACTAAACGCTTAATATCTTTTCCTCTTATTTTTGAGGGCTGTTCCTGTATCATTATATAACTTTCTTAATAATTGACTAATTTATGAAACAATATTAAATCAAGTTTCAATTTCTTTTTTTTTTATAAACTAATAAATGTGACAATCAATATTTTAATATGAAAAGTTGTCAGATAAAAACGACAGTTTGTCTTAAATAATGCTACGGTATAAGTTTTGCAGTGATTCAATTCTATCAATTAGTCAATAAGAAAAGTATAAAAACATGCAAAAAGGACATATTTCAGTTCAAACGGAAAATATTTTTCCGATTATCAAACAATTTTTATATTCTGATCAAGAAATATTTTTAAGAGAATTAATTTCTAATGCTGTAGATGCTACTACAAAGTTAAAAACATTAGCATCTAAAGGAGAATTCAAAGGAGAGTTAGGAGAATTAACTATCGAAATTATTGCTGATAAAGAAGCAAAAACATTAACGATAAGAGATAAAGGTATCGGAATGACATCTGAAGAAGTTGAAAGATACTTAAATCAAGTTGCTTTTTCTGGTGCTAAAGATTTTCTTGAAAAATATAAAGATGAATCTGGTATAATTGGACACTTTGGATTAGGTTTTTATTCTGCTTTTATGGTAGCAGATAAAGTAGAATTTGTAACAAAATCTTTCAAAGAAAAATCTGAAGGGGTTACTTGGACTTGTGAAGGAAATCCAGAATATACACTAGATAATAACGATAAAGAAGAAAGAGGAACAGATGTCGTTCTTCATATTAGTGATGATGCTACTGAATATTTAGAAGATCATAGAATTAGTGAGTTATTAAATAAATATTGTAAGTTTCTACCTGTAGAAATTCAGTTTGGAACTAAAAAAGAACAAATTCCTACAAGTGATGCAGAGGATGCTGAAACAGAAGAATTTGAAGTTCCTAATATTATTAATAATCCCCACCCTATTTGGAAAAAATCTCCTAGTGATTTAAAAGATGAAGATTATATTTCTTTTTATAATGAAATATATCCATTTTCTCAACCTCCATTATTTTGGATTCATTTGAATATTGATTATCCATTTAATCTAACAGGTATTTTATATTTTCCTAAATTAAATAACACCTTAGAAGTTCAGAAAAATAAGATTCAACTATATAGCAATCAAGTTTTTATTACTGATGATGTTAAGGAAATTGTACCTGAATTTTTAACGCTTTTACATGGAGTAATTGATTCTCCAGATATTCCATTAAATGTTTCTCGTTCTTATCTTCAATCAGATAGAAATGTAAAGAAAATTAGTACTTATATTACTAAAAAAGTAGCGGATAAAATGAACGATATGTTCAAAAAGGAACGCGAAGATTTTGAAACTAAATGGAATGATGTAGGACCTCTAGTAAAATATGGAATGATTTCTAATGAGAAATTTAATGAAAAAGCAGAAAAGTTTGCCTTATTAAAAAATACTGAGGAAAAATATTTTACCATAGAAGAATACAAAGAAAAAATTAAAGAAAATCAAACGGATAAGCACAATAAAGTGATTGCTATTTATACCAATACTCCTAAAGAACATGATGCTTATATCCAAGCAGCAAAAGATGAAGGTTATGATATTTTAATCACTGATAACATGATTGATAATCATTTTATGCAACATATAGAACATAAAGGTGGCGATATGACTTTTGTTCGTGTGGATTCTGATACTGTAGATAATTTGGTTCAAAAAGATGTCAAAAATGAATCTGTTTTAAGTGAGGATGAACAAAAAAATGTAGAGGAATTATTTAAAGGACAAATTTCTAATACTATGGCACAAGTTGAAGTAAAGGCTCTTTCGCCTAATGCTTTACCTGTAATGATTACCAAGTCCGAATTTATGCGTAGAATGAAAGAAATGCAACAATTACAAGGAATGGGAAATGCTTTTCCTGATAGTTTTAATGTTGTTGTCAATTCTAATCATCCTCTAGTAGCAGAAAAATTATTAAAGCTAGAAAATGAAGATGAAAAAGGAAAATTAGCTCAACATTTATATCAATTAGCTTTATTAAATCAGAATATGTTGAAGGGAACAGATTTAACTAATTTTATTAAAAAAAGTATCGACTTTTTGAAATAATTCCTTCCTCCTTTCAAAATTAAAAAAGTCCTTTTTCAGAAACTGAAAAAGGACTTTTTTAATTAAAACAATTTTAAAAATGTAACATTTCTTTTTATAGTCGTTATAATATAAATATACTTTTATGAAACGATTTACATTTTTCATTTTTTTAATTACTTCGCTGTTTTTTTATTCTTGTAATTTTAGCAATACAAATTCAACAGAAACTCATTCATTACAAGAAAACTATTTTGATCATTCTTTATCTCGAGATTCTATTGCGTATTTAAAAACATATCCTATTCTAAAAAAAGAACTAGCTTCAAAAAAAATAAATATTGATGAAATGGAAATATTTCTTAGAGCTTTAAAACATGAACAACAATTAGAGATCTATGCAAAAAATAAAAATGAATCAAAATTTACTTTTATCAAAAAATATAATTTTTGTGTTTCTAGTGGCGCACTAGGACCTAAAAGAAAACAAGGCGATTATCAAATTCCTGAAGGATTTTATCATATAGAAATTTACAATCCTTTAAGTTCTTTTCATTTATCATTAGGTATTAATTATCCCAACGCTTCTGATAAAATATTAGGATATCAAAAAAGTTTAGGTGGAGATATTTATATTCATGGAGATTGCCAAACTATTGGTTGTATTCCTATAACAGATGAAAAAATAGAAGAATTATATACCCTCACTCATTTAGCTTATTTACAAGGACAAGAAAAAGTACCCGTCCATATTTATCCTTTTGACATGAAGAAAACAACGAACCATTTCTTATATCAAAAACACGCTCAACACAAGATATTTTGGAATGAATTAAGACCTTTTTTCCTATATTTTGAAAATCATAAAAAACTCCCCTCTTTTAAAATAGATCATAAAGGAAAATATTATTCAAATATTCAAGAATTATGAGAATTTTATTACGCACATTGCATCAATAAAAAAACCGTTTTACTCATAAAGCAAAACGGTTTTTTTATAACAACTAGATAAAATTATTTTTCCTTCTTTTCTTTTTTAGATTTCTTTTTCTTCTTTTCCTTTTTAGGTTTTTCCACTTCTTCTGTTGTTGTAGGAGCAGCTAATGCTTTAATTTTTTCTTCTAGTTCATATTCATCTCCAGGAGTATAACCAGAATGTGCATAAACAATATTTCCTTCTTGATCAATTAAAAAAGTTTGAGGCACTGTCTGAAAATTTAATGCCTTTTTTAATTCTTCTTTTTCATCGCTTAATACAACATAATCCCAACCAAAATTATCCACCATAGGTTTTACTTTTCTCAAAGCACGAGAATTATCAATTGTAATAGCAATCAATTGCATATCATATTTTTCTTGCCAATCTGAATACATATCAGCAATTGTATTTAATTCTTTTTTACAAGGAGAACACCAAGTTGCCCAAAAACTTAAAACCGTAATTTTTCCTTGACTGGTATAATCTTGAATATTTACCGTTTTTCCTTCTAAAGTTTTGATATTAATAGAAGGAACTGTTTTTTGAGCAGATACTGTACATGCCAATGAAAGTGTAAAAATAAAAGCAGTAATTGTTGGTATGAATTTCATATTAAAATTGACTTTAATAAATAATTAGATTAAAAATTATAATTGAGACTTCAATATAAGCATTATCATAAATTGACTACAAACATTCAATTTTCTTTTAACTGATTTTTAACGACAATTATTGAAATTAACGTTTTATACGACATAATTTCTAATTTTTTTTTAAAATTATGCCACTTTGACGCATCAAAATCTCTTTTTTGCTGTTGGTATGATAAATGACCTATTAAAATTTTCCAAACATTGGTTGATCTCATGTTTTTATGGATTGAATCTACTATTTTTGGACTTGATTTCTATATATTATTAAATAAAACTCAGGTATTCAATACCTGTTCATCATAAAAAAATAAATATGCTTAAAGGTTTTTCTAAAGTTGTAGGAAAAATATTTGGAACCAAATATGATCGTGATATTAAAGAATACGACCCGTATGTTGATCTAATTAATGAAGAATTTGAAAAACTTCAATCTTTATCTAATGATGAATTAAGAAATAAAACTCATGAATTTAGAGAAAGAATTAAAAATCGTTTAGCAGAGAGCAATGAAGATATTGAAAATATAAAAAAAGAAGCTGCTGAAGAAACCGATTTTAATCTTAAAGAAGATTTGTACGATGAGGTTGATGCAAAAATTAAAGAAAAAGATCAACATCTTGAAGAAATCTTAAAAGAAATTCGACCTGAAGCTTTTGCTGTTGTTAAAGAAACAGCAAGACGTTTTATGGAAAATACAACTCTAACTACTACAGCAACAGAACATGATAAAGAACTCGCTTCTATTGCTAAAAAAGATTACATTTCTATTGAAGGAGATAAAGCAGTATGGAAAAATTCATGGACTGCTGCAGGGGGAGAAATTACTTGGAATATGGTTCATTATGATGTCCAATTAATTGGTGGAATGGTTTTACATGATGGTAAAATCGCGGAAATGCAAACAGGTGAAGGAAAAACTCTTGTTGCTACCCTTCCTGCATATTTAAATGGCTTAGCTGGAGAAGGAGTTCATGTAGTAACGGTAAATGATTATCTCGCTCGTCGTGATTCTGAATGGATAGGACCTATTATGGAATTTTTATTCCTGACCATTGATTGTATCGATCATTATCGCCCTCATTCTGATGGTAGAAAAAAAGCATATAATTGTGATATTACTTATGGTACTAATAATGAATTTGGTTTCGATTATCTAAGAGATA
>JAHDII010000197.1 GCA_020630895.1 Saprospiraceae bacterium | reverse complement strand
TTATATTTTAGAGCAAAAAAAGAATATTACTTCTACAATAGAAAATGAAGAGGAAGAAAAAATTGAAGAAGAAGTTAAAACACCCGATGAATTATTATTAAAATTAAATCCTATTGATTTATTAAAAATTGGGGTGAGTCAAAATCATTTAAAAACAGCACTTATTATATTTGGTATTGGATATAGTTATTTAAATATGATTGGAGATGCCTTTAAATTTGACATTTTTGATTATGCTTTTGATAATATAAGGGGTATAGGAGATTCTGTTTTTATTTTAATTATTTTATTTTTATTTATTTCTTTTTTTGTAACTTTAATCAGGACAGTTTTAAAACATTATAATTTAAGGTTTTTAAAAAGTAGTGAAGGATTTAAAATAAAATCAGGTTTGTTTACTCGACAAGAAATTGCATTGCGACAAGAAAAAATTCAAATTATAAAATGGTCGGATAATCTTATTAGAAGATGGTTTAAAATTTTTACTTTAGAAATTAAACAAGCCGTAGCAGAAGCGACAAGAAAAAAACAATCTGTAGAAGTGCCAGGTAGTTATGCTCATCAAATTGAAGAAGTTGTTCAATCTAGTTTTTCAGATATAAATAATTATGAATTTGAAAATCATAAGATTGTTTTTAATTATGTTATTCGAAGATTTATTTATTTTGGTTTGCTTCCTGCCATTATAGCTCTAATAATATTTCTTATAAATTCTTCTACTCCTCTTTTAATATTTGTTTTTGTTTTTCCAATCATTTCATATATCTATAATTATTTTTATTATAAAAATTATTATTGGAAAATATCTTCAGAATATTTAAAAATAGAAGAAGGAGTTTTAGGAACAACACATACATTATTTCCTTTTTTTAAATTACAAGGAGTAAGTATAGAGCAAACTATTTATCAAAGAAGAAAACAATTAGCAGATATTATTATTTATACGGCAAGTGGAGGAATTAGAATTCCTTACATCGAATTAAAAAAAGCAGAACAATTAAGAAATTATATTTTATATAAAGTTGAATCTAGCGAAAAAGCTTGGATGTAGTTAGACATGAGTCATCCCGAATTTTAATAAATAAAATTCGGGATGACTCATGTTTATTATTATGTTTTTTAATGATTAATTTTTCTTACTCTTCCTTCTTTATAAATAACACAAGGTTTTCCTGAACGTCTTAATTTTCCTTCATCAAATGGTTCTATTGAAAAAGAAGAAGGACTAGCAACTTTACCATTGACATCAAAATTTCTATCTACTAGAACATTATTATCCTCATTTCTTTCTAAAACAATATCAATAGGATCGGCTTTATATTCATTGATATAAACACCTAAAGAAGAAATAGAAATTTGAGTGGTCAATTGTTTTACTTCTCCTGGATTCATATTACCAAAAGAAACAATAGGCCCGTCATATTCTACAGTTCCGCCTGAGGGGTCTGTAACAGTAAGGAAAGCTTGTGCTGAAGGTTGTTCCGCAGGTTTTGTACATTCTTTACCTGGTTTTGGAACATTTTCTAAATATCTATAACTATATAAAACCGTTCCTCCAGGAGAAATAAACCATTGATAACCATAACAATCAAAAAAGCCTATATCTTCTCTAAAATATAATAAAATCCATTGATAAGTACCTACAATAGGAGCCCAATATAAATTTCGAGTATCTAAAGTTTCATTATAACCCAAACAAGGATTAAAAACAGATTGAGTTGTTTTAAACTCTAAATCTGGTTCTTCTGTAGGCTCTTCACACTCACAACCGACGGAGAATAAAATAATGATCACTAAAAATAAAATATTCAAGTATTTCATAGTTCTATTACTTAAATTCTACAATAGGTTTTCCTTCTAATTTTGTAGTACCATCAGGAAGAGGTAAAACGGTAATGAAGAGAGAAGCATAATTATTGGTTTTTTGCAGAGCTTCTTTATCCATTTTTACTCTTCCACCTGTTAAAATATCAGCATCATTATTTGTTTCGTTTCTTTCATTTACACTATCTGGAGCATCGGTATAAAAATCTAATCTATAATTCCCAGACTGACCAAAAGTTAAAGGACTTTCTGATGAAAAAACTTCTGATGGACCTAATTCATCTTGATTGAATGGAGCAGAACCTACTAAATCCCAGCCTCCTGCTGCATTTTCAAAAAAGACATCTATTAAATTAGAAGTTGTTTGAGCAATATCTGTTAATTCACAACGATTTGTAGATTCAGAATTGATAACTTCTGAAACCAAATTAAATGATTGCCCTATGCTAATAGATTGAGGTGCTTGAAATAATTGAACGGCTAAATCACATAATACTAATATATCATCACAACATTTTGATGAAGTAAAAACAAGTGTAGCACTAAGAAGAAAAATTGTGATTAATTTTCTCATGTTAATTAATTTTAATAATGAATAAAAAATTAAAGGGATTTTGTATATATCTAAGAGTGGGCTTAAACAAAGATAACAAAAAACTATTTTTTATATTAGTATTAATTACTAAAATTTATCCCTACTTGAAAAACAAGCATATTGATAAAGGATTGGTGTTCTTCAAAAGCTTCTATGGTATGTATGATATTAGAATGGTCTCCTTCGGTTTTAGATAAAAATTTTGCGGCACCTCCTTTTCTATAAGCTACTCGAATGATTAAACCAAGATTAGGGGCATTTCTTTCGTATTTAGAAAATCTAATTTTTAATCCTAATGCAATTCCATAAGAATGAGTCCCATCGCCTATTTCTCTATAATTATCAGAATGTTGATCAAAGCTAGTGTCTTCATCTTCATCATAATAATCTTCATCTAACTTGAGGTTTGTCCAAGTAGCAAAACGACTAAAACCCAAAATTCCATCTATAAAAGGAATTACAGGGAAATTAATTTGAGGTTCAAAACGCAATAACAGATTTCCAAGTATTGAATAATTAGAAGTACCTAAGATATAATAATCATCTATTCCATCATTTTGTAAAATTAAATCTAAGGTTTGGTTATCATGAAATAAAAAATCAAGTCCTATTCCTCCATAAATTGGAATTTTTTCATTTCCTAATAATGCATTTAATCCTAAACCATATCCAGCATTCATTTTATTTTTTAATTGTTGAATAGGTTTTATTGACGAAAAATGAATTCCTCCTTGAATGATCCAGTTTTTGGTATTCAAATTATGAGTTTCTTCAATATCATTTTCTTGAGCAAAAAGAAAATGACTCCAACTATAAATAATAATAAAAATGAATAAACGCATACAATATTTTGATTTTATTTTTTCAAATCAATTTTATTTTTAATGATTTTTATTTCTTGTAAAATTTCTTGTAATAATTGATAATTGTTTTCTGAAAAATGATGTGCATTTTTAGATAAATTACTAGCTAAATCTGCATCATCAGAAATAGCTCTCAAAGTTTTTCTTAATGTAATTAAATCTTTTTCAATATCTTTTTTCTGGTGATGTACCAAGTTATGTGTAACTTTTAAAATATTGTCTAATTCTTTCGTTGCTGCTTGGAAACGGTCTATGAATGTATTGGATTCTTTTTCTAAAAATAATTCTAATAAAAGACGAGGCTCTAAAGTTTTGTTTTGTCCATCATCTCTAATTTTATATGTTCCACCAGAAGTACAGTAAGGTTTATTTTTTCCTGAAGGAATTTCTATTCTATAAAAAGGAAGGGCATCATCGTTTTCAATAAAAACATCAATTTCAATAGGAGGAATACAACTATTGGCTCTATTTAAAATAGTCATTTTAGAATCATCAGAAATTTCACAACCTACAATTTTTCCTATTTGTCTTCCTCGTTCATCTTTGATTTCATCTACCCCTAATAAAAGTGTTCCACCAGTTTTTGAATTGGCAAAAGCAACAATATCATCTGATTTAAAACTACTTACGCTTCGTTTAAAATCCATGTCTCCTCCTTCTTCTCTATTCAATAGAAATTGAGCTCTTTTAGATAATCCTTTAAATGTTTTTTTATCACTCATAAAAATTATTTTTTAAATGATGCCCAAAGGGTACTCCAAATAAAAAAAGGTAAATACATTCCAGATAAAATTCTCATCCATAATTGATCATTTGGATAATTCCAAAGAATTAAAATAGTACTAACAATAAAAATAATAAATACAACCCAATTTAAAATTTGATATTTTTTATTCTGACTAGGGTACGTATATTTTAATGGTACAAAATGTAATATAGCAAAAAATAAAACAAATCCAAAATTGATCCAAGCGGGTAAATAAGTTACAAAAAACATAAAATAAATTACAGCATTCCACATTACAGGAAAACCAATAAAATACATATCTTCTGAAACCATAGGTTCTTTTCCATAATACAATGCAGACACTAATAATAAAATAGAAACTGCTGTAATTTTTACCCATTCAATATTAGGTAATACATGTACTTTTTCTCCATTAATGATCCAAAAAGCTTCGTATAAAAAATAAGCAGGAATAATTGCATAATTAGCAAAATCAATTACAAAATCAATATTTTTTCCTTCCATAAAAGGAAGTACTTCTTTAACTTTAAATTTACGAGCCATCATCCCATCTACTCCATCTACAATAAAAGCGATAATTAACCAAAACATAGCTAATATAAATTGATGTTTAGATATCGCAATTATAGCTAATAATCCAAATACAACTCCTGTTGCAGTAAAAACATGAACGAACCAAGCTAATGTTTTTTCTTTTATTGTAAAATTATTTTCATTCATTTTTTTAATTTGAATTATGAGTTTTTTTAATTAAATAAATAGCATTGGTTAAAGCCCATATTGTTACACAAATAAAAAATAACCATTCAAAAATAGCTAAGCCCCAATAATCTGGACGAATATGATTTAGCGGATCTTTCATTACTTTTTTTAATTCTTCTTTAGGCATTAATAAAAATAAAATAAAACAAATTACCGTCAAAAAACTAATGATAGAAAAATATTTTGGAAATTTATTTTTTTTATTTCTCCATATACTTATTCCAAATAAACCAATTCCTAAAGCAGAACCTATAAAAAAAGTTAATGCAGCTATTAAATGAGGATACACTTTATGTTCAGGTAATAATCCTAAAGCAATTAATGAAGCCATTGAAATGCTTCCAATAATTGTTGCTAAATATCCTAAAGGAGTATTCAAATATTTTCCTAAATAAATTACAAAAGGAACTAATAAAAAACCTCCTATCATTAATCCATAATTATAAATATAATGATAAGATGATTTATAAGGATTTCCTAATTCTGAAATAAAATGATTTAGAATAGAATAAGATTCTCCTTGGAAGTTTTTAAATTCTAAAGAAGAAATTATCATTCCTGTAATGATAATAATAATTCCTATAATGCCAAAAAAAGAAATTATTTTATTCATTGTTTTATTTTTTTGAGTACATTTTATTATGATAAAAAATTATGAATACTTTTTTCAACATCTATTAATAATTCTTTTTTTAAAATTACAAATTCTTCTGTTGTATTATCTTCTTTAAAATAAGAATGGACATCAATAATATTTGGAGAAGAAGGTTTTATTTTATCTCCAAATAAATGAGTAAGATATCCATATTTAAAAATAACATTTTTATTTGATGAATATATTTTAAATACTCCTAAATAATTTTCAGTAAATGAAATGGGTAAATATTTATATTCATCTTTTTTAATGCTTCGAATTTCTTTAATCCAAAAATAAAGTAATTGAACAAATCTTTCTTTTCCTTTATTTATTGTACGAGGCTCTTCTTCAAGGATAAAATAGAATAAATCAAATTTAAAAATGATTTTTGGATCAAAAATTTCAATAATAATATCTTTTAGTCCTGTATGATTATTTTGATATTTAATATTTATGTGGGGCATTTATTTTTTGTATTACTTACCGTCGAATGCTAAACATTCCCTGTACTTGATTCATATTACTTTCAGCATGTACTTTATACTTAATTATATATGCATATTCTCCATCAGGAAGCGTATGCCCTTTCCATGTTCCATCAAATCCATGATTGGAATTAATTTCTTCAAAAACAATATTAGCCCAACGATTATATACTTGAATTTGAGTATAAAAAAGATCACAAGTAGATTTTATTTTTAGTATTTCTTCATCTTCACCAACAATACATGCTTGAGTTATTTCTTTAGTATTAACATCTACTACACAATCTTGGGTATTCATATTATTAAAATAAAATAATATCCCTATAAATAATAATTTTATCATTTTTTATTTGTTTCTAATTGATTTTATATTTCCATTTATAGG
>JAHDII010000196.1 GCA_020630895.1 Saprospiraceae bacterium | reverse complement strand
TTAATGTTATCTTCTAATTTTAAATAAATTAAAGCTCTATTTCTGTAAGCATAAGAATTATAAGGACGAATTTCTAAAGATTTATTCACATCTTTTAATGCTTCATCTGTTTTTCCTAATTGTAATAAACTATAGGCTCTATTATTGTAGTTGTATGCTTGTTGACTATTTATAGCTAAGGATTTTGAAAAATATTTGATAGCTTTTTTATGTTCTCCTTTTTCTTGATAGGCAAACCCAATATTATTAATTGCTGGTAAAAAAGTAGAATCAATTTTGATTATTTTGTATAAAATTTTTAAAGTCTCATCAGGTTCTTGTATAACACTAGCCAAAGCATTTAATATTTGAATATTATCATTGTCTAAATCAAATGCTTTTTGAAAAATAATTTTGGCTTTTTCAAATTGTCTTAAAGAACAATACGCACTGCCTAAATTCAAATAAGATATTATTTTTTGATTTTTTGTTTTAGAGTGTTCAAGAGCTTTTTTAAATTCAGGAATAGCTAACTCATAATCTCTAGTAGTTTCATGATTGAGCCCTTTTATGATAAATGTAGCAGAGCTATTAGGAAACTTAATTTTCACTTTTTCTAAATATTTATCAATTTTTTCATCATCCCTTGTTCTTGCAAGAGAATAAAATTTTATGATACAATAATCTGGATTATTAGGATTATATTGAATAGCTAAATCAATTTCTTTTTCTGCTTCATCATATTTTTTATGCATAAAATATTTTTCAGCACTTTGAAAATGTTGTTCAGCTTTTTTAATTTTCTTTTTAGAAACTTTTTGAGAAAAAGTAGTGATGGGTAAAACAGTTACCAATAAAAAAAATATTATTTTTTTCATAATAGATATGATTGTAAAAGGTTATAAAATATTATAGATAAATTTTTCCTACTAAATAGGTTTTTGCTTTTCCAGAAAGAATAACTCTATCATTAATTAATGAACAAATTAATTTTCCTCCTCTTTTGGATAATTGATGTGCTACTAAATCTTTTTCTTTGTGGAGTTGATTTGCCCAGTAAGGAGTTAATAAAGTATGAGCAGAACCTGTAACAGGATCTTCATTAATTCCTACCGCTGGAGCAAAAAAACGAGAAACAAAGTCTACTTGATTTCCTGGAGCAGTTATAATTATTCCTCTTGCTTTTTTTTGTTTGATTAATTCAAAATTAGGTTGAATGTTTTCTATTTCTTTTTGAGAATTATAAATGAATAAATAATCTGTTTTTCCTTTTAATATTTGTTGGGGTTCTTTTCCAATTGCTTGAATTAATTCGGTATCTTTTTCAATAGGTTTTGGATTTTCTTTTGGAAAATCCATGATAATATAATCTTTGTTTTTTTTAATTTTTAAATCTCCTCTATATCGGGTATGAAATATAATTTCATCTTTAGAATAATTTAAATGATTGAATAAAACGTGAGATGTAGCTAAGGTTGCATGTCCACATAATTCAACTTCCGCTAAAGGCGTAAACCATCGCAATTCAAAATTATTTTCTTTAGGAACAAAAAAAGCGGTTTCAGATAAATTATTTTCTGCTGCAATATTTTGTAATATATCATCAGAAAGCCATTTTTGTAAAGGACAAACTGCTGCGGGATTTCCAGAAAATATTTGTTCTGCAAATGCATCTACTTGATATAATTGAATTGGAGTGGTCATACTAAAATTTATATCTTTAATTTAATTTATAATCTAGTCCTATTTTTTTTAATTCTTGAATAAAAAGACTATCTGCTAAAACATTTTGCTTAGGAGCTTTTAAAATTAATTTTTCTTTATTTTTTCTATCAATTAAAAGAATTTTTATTTTATGATTTCCTTTATGATTTTTGATTAATAATTCTATATTTTGAATTAATTTTTCATTAATCATATCAATAGGAATTTTTAAAGTAATCGCTTCGGTCATTTCTTCTCCTACTGTTGCCATTTGGCGAACATCATTGACATAAAAAGAATATTCTTCTTTTCCCCACCTTTGTTTGTATTGTCCTTTTATAAAAACAACTTCTCCTTGACGTAAAAAATCTTTAAATTTTAAATAATCTTCATTGAATAACATCACTTCAATAGAATCACTATAATCCATAATAGTAAAACGGCCCCATCCTGTTCCTTTTTTACTCATGCCATGTTTTACTCCAGAAACCAAACCGCCAATATTTATTTTTTGACCTTTAAAATCTTCCATATCACCAATAGAACAAGTGGTGAAATTTTTCATTTCTAATTCATAATCATCTAAAGGATGACCAGAAATATAAATTCCTGCGACTTCTTTTTCTTTATCTAATTTTTCAATCAAAGGCCACTCTGGAAAAATAGGAATTTTAGGTTCTGGAATCATGACATCATCCGTTGCACCAAATAAGGATGTAGCCATTGTCGCTATTTGTCCTTGATGAGCGTTACCATATCTTAAAGTATGTTCAATCAAAGAAGAATATTTTTCTGAAGGAGCAAAATATTGAGCTCTATGAATCCCTTCAAAAGAATCAAAACCACCACCATAAGCTAAACTTTCAAAACATCGTTTATTGGCGGTTCTTAAATCTAAGCGACGTGCCATATCAAAAATACTTTGGAAAGGACCATTTTCATTCCTTTCTGTAATAATAGCTTCTACAGGCCCTTCACCCACTCCTTTAAGAGCTGATAAACCAAATCTGATTTTTCCTTCTTTGTTGGGTGAAAAATCAGATTTAGATTCATTGACATCAGGACCTAAAACAGGAATCCCCATTTTTTTACATTCTCTTAAATATTTAGTGAGGGTTTTAATATCGTTTTTATTATGAGTGAGTACTGCTGACATAAATTCAGCAGGATAATTGGCTTTGAGATAAGCAGTTTGAAATGCAACAAAAGCATAACAAGTAGAATGAGATTTATTAAAAGCATAAGAAGCAAATGCTTCCCAATCTTTCCATATTTTATCTAAGGTTTCTTTGGCATGTCCATTTTTTTCTCCACCTTCGATAAACATAGGATATAATTTATCAATAAGGGCTTTTTTCTTTTTTCCCATTCCCTTACGAAGCATATCTGCTTGACCTTTGGAGAAGTTGGCTAGTTTTTGAGATAATAGCATTACTTGCTCTTGATACACAGTAATACCATAAGTTTCTTTGAGGTATTCTTCACAAGCATCTAAATCATAAGTGATTTTTTCTCTACCATGTTTTCGTTCAATAAAAGAAGGAATATATTCTATTGGTCCAGGACGATACAAGGCATTCATGGCAATTAAATCTTCAAAAGAAGTGGGTTTAAGAGCCTTCATGTGTTTTTGCATTCCAGGAGACTCATATTGGAAAACTCCTGTTGTATATCCTTTTTGAAAGAGTTGATAGGTCGTTTCATCATCTAATGGAACTGCTTCAGGATCTAATTCTATACCATGATTTTCTTTAATAAGAGTAACAGCATCTTTGATGATGGTAAGGGTTTTTAATCCTAGGAAATCCATTTTGAGAAGCCCTGCATCTTCTGCTACACTATTATCAAATTGAGAAACCAACATTCCAGAATTTTTATCTGTTTTTACTGGAACATAATTGGTAATTTCATCAGGAGTAATCACAACGCCGCAGGCATGAATTCCTGTATTTCGAATAGAGCCTTCTAATTTTTTAGCTGTTCGAATCATCTGTCCTATATGATCCTGTTGCTGCGACATCTGCCTAAATTTTCGTGCAGCATCTAAATCATCAGAATTCATTTTTCCTTTTAATTTAGGATCAATATCTCCGTCAGCTAATACTTTATTTAAAGTAGCACTTAAATCTAAAGGAAAAGATTTGGCTACTGCATCTACTTCAGGTAGAGGAATATCCATGACACGCCCAACATCTCTTAATGAAGATTTAGCCGCCATAGTACCATAAGTAATAATTTGAGCTACTTGATTTCTACCATATTTATCAATCACATAATCAATCACTTTTTGTCTTCCATGATCATCAAAATCAATATCAATATCAGGCATAGAAACCCTTTCTGGATTAAGGAATCTCTCAAAAAGTAAATCGTATTTGATAGGATCAACATTTGTAATTCCTACACAATATGCTACGGCAGAACCTGCTGCGGAACCTCTTCCTGGTCCTACTGCAACACCCATTCTTCTAGCTTCGGTTGTAAAGTCTTGAACAATTAAAAAATAACCAGGGTAACCAGAATTAGCAATAACTTGTAATTCAAAATCTAAACGTTCTTTAATTTCTGGGGTAATGGTTCCATATCTTTTTTTAGCTCCTTGATATGTAATATGACGAAGATATTCATCTTGTGTTTTAAACTCAGTAGGAATTTGATAAGCAGGAAGTAATACATCTCTAGCCAGTTCTAAAGGTTCTATTTTATCATAAATTTCCATGGTGTTAGCAATAGCCTCTTCTTGATCATGGAATAATTGATTCATCTCTTGTTGAGATTTAAAATAAAAATCAGAACTAGGAAACTTGAAACGTTTTTCTTCTTCTAATAATGAACCTGTATTGACACATAATAAAATATCATGAGGAGAAGCATCTTCTTCTTCAATATAATGAGCATCATTTGTAGCTATAATTTTGATATTATACTTTTTTGCAAAAATGATAAGTTGCTGATTGATATCTTCTTGGCTAACTCCTAAATTATCGATATTTTCAAGTCCTCTATGTCTTTGTAATTCTATATAAAAATCTTCACCAAAAACATCTAACCACCATTTTACAAGTTCTTCGGCTTTTTCTAGATCTCCTTGTAAAATAGCTTGAGGTATTTCAGCACCAATACAGCAAGAAGTGGCAATTAATCCTTCAGTATGTTGTATTAAAATTTCTTTATCAATACGAGGGAATTTAGAATATAAACCTTCAATAAAACCAATGGAACAGAGTTTACAAAGGTTTTCATATCCTTTTCTATTTTTAGCTAATAATAACTGATGATGACGTTTATCTTTTTCTCCTTTTGCTCTTGAAAATGACTTATGATGTCTATCTTTTACTAAATAAAATTCGCATCCTATAATAGGTTTTAATCCTTGTTTGTTGGCTTCTGAAACAAATTTAAAAGCACCAAACATATTTCCATGATCGGTTAAAGCGACTCCTTTTTGACCATCAGCTGCAGCTTTTTTCATCATAGAGCTGATTTCAGATGCTCCATCTAATAAAGAATATTGAGTATGACAATGTAGATGTACAAATTCAGGCATATATGTTTTTAGATTTTAGAAATTCAGAATGAATTGCATTAACTTTTTTCAGCTTGGATATTGCTGTGTTTTGATTGTTAGGTTTATCTAACAATTAAAGTCTATTATAGTTTTCTCCTTGAAATGTGAAGATACGAAATATGCTAGGGAAAAAGAAAAGAGAAAATGTTAATTTAAAAGGATTTTCTAGATCATTGATTTTTAAAATTGAATAAGAACTTCTGCTTCTAAATCCCAATTTTTTCTAAGTTCCTCTAACTCTTTGGTAAAAACTCTTTCAGGTTGTCTTTTTTGATCATAATTTCCTGAATCTTTTCTACCATTAGCATTAGTATCTTCAATGATTTCAATAGAATATTTTCCTGCGGCTAATGTGTTATATTCTTTTTGTATAGAAGAGGTATTAGATACTATAAAATGATCTATATTTTGTTTTTTACTATCCATAATATCCACAACATATTGAATGCTAGAATCAGGAAAAGATAGAGATAGTTTTAGATTTCCAAATTCAGAGAGGGGTAAGGATTTTACAGTTAAATTTAAGGTATCTTTTATAGATTGCCCAAAAACATCTGTAAGAGCAGCGGGAGGAATTTCAAAATAATAATTTTTTTCGGCTACTTTTTTAAAATCAATAATAATGCTTCTAGGTTGATTTTTAAGAATTCTAATACTTTTATCTCCTTGGAAAACTACAGAATCTTCTTTGATAGTAATTTGATCTATATCTATAATTTGGATAGGATGATTAAAAGTAATTTCTAGAGAATCTTTAGGACTTAAAGAAATGGTTTTACTTTTTTCTGCTAGTTTTAAAGATTGTGTTTTTATTTTATTAGGAATTTTAAAAGATAAAGTATCTAAATAATTTTCTTTAGGATTCGATAAATAAATTTCTCTATCTCTTGTAGTAACGGTATCTGTGTACCAAATGAATAAAGTGTCTAAAATAGTTTCTGTAGCAATAGGAAAATCAAAAGCATTTTTTAGATCTACATTTATTTCTTTAGGAGAAACATTATAAATTAATTTAATCACTCCTTTTTGTCTAAATTCTTGATCTATAATTTGTATTCTAGGGTCTTCTTCAAATATTTGAAATGCTAAATTAATATTTGAGGT
>JAHDII010000195.1 GCA_020630895.1 Saprospiraceae bacterium | reverse complement strand
CAATACTATAATTCCAATAGCAATAATGATAATAGCGATAATATTTCCTCTTTTCATGGCTCTTTTTTTAATTCAAAATACAAATCTATACTTATTATAAACAGAAAACAATAGCATTTTAATGCTTCATCTCTATTTTATTTTAGAATAAATATAAAATTCAGTGCAAAATTATGTTTTTTTGTCTTATGAATAGATGATTTACATCATTCATTTTATATAATTCTTTACCTTTTAGATACTTTATTTATTACTAATGTTGTCTGAACCTATAATTGAAATAAAAAATTGCTCCATTTTCCAAGAAGATTATGAAGTATTAAAAGATGTTAACCTAACTATTGGGAAAGGAGAATTTGTATATTTAGTAGGAAAAACAGGCAGTGGAAAATCTTCTTTTTTAAAAACTTTATATGGTGCATTACCTTTTAAAAAAGGAGAAGCTAAAATTGTAGGAAAAAATTTAAGAAAACTCAATTGGCAAAATATTGCTCAACTTCGACGTAAATTAGGTATTGTTTTTCAAGATTTTAATTTATTGACTGATAGAAGTGTTGATGAAAATTTGCAATTTGTTTTAAAAGCTACTGATGTTAGTTCAAAATCTCTTCGACAACAAAAAATTAAAGATGTTTTAGAAGCTGTTGGCTTAGCCAATAAAGCATGGAAATCACCTCACCAATTATCTGGAGGAGAGCAACAAAGAATTGTAATTGCTAGAGCAGTACTCAATAATCCGCCCTTAATTTTAGCAGATGAACCTACAGGAAATTTAGATCCAGAAACAGCAGATGATATTGTTCGCTTAATTTGGAAAATATCAAAAGAAAGAGGAATTACTGTAATATTTGCTACTCACAATTATAATATTTTAGAAACTTACCCTAGTAGAGTCATTCGTTGCCAAAATGGACGTTTGCTAGATGAACAAAATTTTTTGGTGTAGAAAATAGATTTTATTAGTTGTCTCAAAATAAACATAATGAAATTTGGTGCATTATATAAAGAACTTAAAAAAATGGTACATTTTCATGATTCAGAATTTGAACTATTTTCTAAAAGTTTAAAAGTTGTGCAACTTGGTAAAAATGAAATTTGGGAACCCACAAATAAAATTAGTCAATCTATGGGTTTTGTAAATTCTGGATTATTAAGACAATATCATCTCAAAGATGGATATGAATATACAACAGATTTTTTTGTTGAAAATGATTTTATTGGAAATTATATCAGTTATCAAACAAATCAAATATCTAATTCTATTACCGCATCAATAGAACCTTCAGAATTATTTGTAATTCCCTTTTCAATATTTGAAAAATTCTATCAATCTATTCCTGCAACTCAGGAAGCAGCAAATATTGTAGCTACATCTAAATTATTAAAAATACACAATAGAAATTCTTCTTTATTAATAGATAAACCTGAAGAACGATATTATAAATTACTACAAGAAAATCCAGATTTACTCAATAGAGTTCCCCAATATTTAATTGCTCAATATTTAGGAATTAGACCTGAAAGTTTAAGTAGAATTCGAAAAAGATTCAAATCTTAACCAAAGTCAATGAAATAAAGATGTAATAGCTTTTTCTTTGTATAAAAATTATAAATATGAAAAAAATAGCTAAAATCCTTTACGGAATCAACAGTCTAACTTGTATTTTTATTGGAAGTCTTCATACTATAGCTCATTATTCTGATTTAGCAACTGAAGAATTAAAAACCATTCTTAATCATAAAATAGTAGTTACTGGAATAGAATCAAATATTTGGCATCTTTGGCAAGGGATGAGTTTAATGATGGGCTTTTTATTAATCATTATTGGAATATTAAATTTATCTATTATTAAAAATTCAGGCAAAGACAAATACCCTCCTATCAGTGCTTCTATAATTATGATTCTTATGCTTTTGGGAGTCATTTATATGGGAATAAATTATTTTAGTGCTTGGCAAGTATATGGAGGAATCTTTGGAATAATTCTACAATCTATATGTTTATTCTTATCCATTCAAAAAAAGTAAATTTATTCTGAAGTGTAGCTTCTTCTATAAAAATAATTCAGCAAGACATGTTTTATCTTGCTGAATTATTACCTACATCAAAAAAGGTTGAATAACAGCCTTCAATTCTGAAAGATTCATGGCTCTATCATATAATAAACCTGTTCCACTTTCTGTATTAAAGATAAAAAAAGCAGGAGATTGTCCTTTCCATTGTCCATCTAATATTTGGTGTTTTTCTCCTTGTTCCAAAATATAAATATTAGCCGCCAAACCTGATGCTCTTACTAAAGTATTAATTTCTTGTTTTTGTAAAGGAGTATCCAAGTTAATTAATAAAATATTCAATTGGCTTTCTTTTAATTCTGTAGATAATACTTTCAAGTCCTTTAAGGTTTGAGTATAAGTAGAATTCTTCAAAGACCAAAAATAACACAAATGAGATTTGTATTTTTTATCTTTTATCAATTGTTCTATTTTAGTAGCACGAATCATTTGAGCAGAAAGTCCCTTAGCCTCAGCTAATTTCGCTTTATCTTCAGGAGATAGTTCTGTTGTCTCCATTTCTTTTCCATCAGGGATGGCAAATTCATGAGAATCGGTTTTTTTATCTTTTTTAGCTTCAGAAGCACAGCCTACTAAAAAAAATATAGAAAGGCAAAAAATTAAATTTCTTTTCATATTTACTATAATAAAAGGGAAAGTTTTAGTAATTTTCTATAAAATAACGAGAAGTATTTGAAAGGTTCAAGAAAAACTTCTTTGTTTTGTTGTCTTATCCGTATATTTTCGCAAAAAACTTTCAGTTTCTTAACTATGAGATGTTCAAATTGTAAAAAAGAATTATTAAAAGGTGCTAAATTTTGCCATTCGTGTGGCGAAAAAGTAATAGGTAGTCCTAAAGATTGTCCTAGCTGTAATACACAAAATAATAGCAATGCTAAATTTTGTAATACTTGTGGTTGTATTCTATCTTCTCAAACGCCCCCATCGCATCATAAAAATTATAAAGCCCAATATCCTTTAAATTTTGAAGATACGAGTACTTTATCAGAACAAATAGGGCTACATTTCTTTGCAGAATTAAAAAAACGCATTGCAGAAGAACACGATATTAAAAAACATTCTCAATATCTCGATGTTTTTAAAAGTAGTGGTTTTAATCGTCGTTTTGAAACAAAAGCAAGTCAATTAGCCGTAAAAGTATATACCATTCATAGTGATCAAGAAGAAACAGAATTACAAGAAATAGATGCCTTACTTCAAAATAATTTTGATGCCCTTTTGGATCATTTTATTATTATTCATTGTACTGAATTGAATGATATAAAATTACCCGAAGCGATTCTAAAATATGAAAATGTCAAAAGGACTGAGGTCAATTTGGAAACTATGATTTTTGATTTTTTAGATTTAGATAACGAATCTGCTGAAAAATTTTATCGCAATTTTTTAACTGTTTCTGAAAATAAAATAAAAAATGCTGCTAAATCTTTTTTATATGCTGATAAAAAAGAAATGGTCTATTTATTATGTGATCAAACTGTTTTTGGCTCCTGTAAAGAAGGATTTGCTTTAACTGAAAAAGGTTTATATTGGAAAGCTCATTTTCATAAAGCTTATGCGGTTCATTATGATAATTTACAGGATATTAAACGTGAAAACGATTGGATTACTATTAACGGAAGGTATTTTCATGTCAATCCTCAATTCAATAGTAAGATGATGCTTTTACTCAAAAAATTGAAAAAGATATTTTAATCCATTAGATTTTATTGAGCTGTTTGAATCACTTTAACTTCATCTTTCTTATTTCGATGATTTAAAAAGTCTAACAAATCTTTAGCAGAACGTTTTGGAATTTCTTCCATTGGAAGATGTCCTATATTATGGTACATAATAAATTCTGCTCCTTTAATATCTTTATGAAATTGATAAGCGTGTTGAGAAGGTATAATGGCATCTTTTTCACCCCAAAGTATTAGAGTCGGTGTTTTAATTTCTTTAATTTTATGATGATTATCATGTTTAATTTGTTGCATTTTCTGCATCATTCCTTTTCTATTCCCTTCACGAAGTAATAATTCAAAATATCTATCAATGGTTTCTTGGCTTACTTTCGAATCATCTTCATAAGCGGCATATACTGTTTTTTTAATAATAGATTTAGGAGTAACTTTTTCTAAATATTGAGAAAATCTTTTGTTTTGTGCTAAACGAAATCCTAAAGGCAATTTTTTAGGTTCTAAAGGATAACCACTTGAATTGAGGAGGACTAAATGTTCTACTTCTCCAGGATGTAATAAAGCATAATTCCAAGCTAAAAATCCACCAAAAGAATTACCTGCTAAATGAAATTTATCGAGACCTATTTTATCAAAAAAGGTTTCTAGAAAAATATTATAGAAAATCAAATCATGTCTATTTTGAGGATTAGGACCTGTTAATCCAAAAGCAGGAAGATCCATTCGGACAATTCTATACTTGTCTTTTAATAATTGAACCCAAGCCTCCCAAGTATGAAGAGAACTACCTGTACCATGAAGAAGGACAATCGTTTCTTCTCCTTGTCCATCTATACAAAAATGAACAGGCATATCTTTTATAGTAATAAACTGGGAATTCTCGTGCATATATTTCCCTTTCAATTCCTCTAATGCGATATCAGAATGATAATTGAAACCTAAATAAACCAATATTGCTATCAACAATAATCCAAGAATCCCTAAAACAACCTTTAGGATTTTTTTGAACATGCTTAAAAATAAGAAAAATTTCTTTTTGATTTATATTTCCTTTCAAAAAAAGAATATTAATGACTAATAAATGATATGAGTTTTATATTTCTTAAGGGCGTAAGAGCCATATACAACTTAATTTGGAAGGACTAAAATCATCTTTTCAATAAATTTTTTCGAATATAATTATTAATAAAATCTTCTTTATATGTTCGTCCTAAAGATATTTCTTTATTCTTTAAGGTAATAAAATCTGTGTCAACACTTTGAATATAATTGACATTCACAATAAAAGATTTATTGACTCTTGCAAAAGTAGAAGTAGGTAATTGTTTCATAATTGTTTTTAAGTTCATAGCAGGCATGATCTTATTTTTTTCGGTATAAATAATCACATAATCCTTCATGCCTTCAATATATATAATATCGTTATAGAGTAATTTAATATATTTTCGATCCGCAGAGACATAAGTATAATCTACTTCTTCTTTATTCGTATTTTTATTGTTTTTTAATTGATGAATTTCTTTCGCATGATTTACGGCTTGCATAAATCGATTCAATCGAATAGGTTTTAATAAATAATCTACTACATTTAATTCAAAACCTTTTAAGGCAAATTCAGGATAAGCTGTTGTTAAAATCACCATAGGAGGATTTACCAAATTTTTAAGCCATTCTATTCCTGTTATACCTGGCATTTGTATATCTAAAAATATAAGATCGACTTCATTTTCTGCTAGAAAAGAATTGGCTGTAATCGCATTATGAAATTGACCACATAATTCTAAAAAATCAAATTCTTTAATATTTAATTCTATACCTTCTCTAGCCAAAGGTTCATCATCTACAATAATACATTTCATATTTACTAATTAAGGTGACATAATTTTTAAAATAACTTTAAAAACTTTTTCTTCATTCTCTATTTTTAAATCATGTTGATTAGGATATACCAATTCTAATCTCCTTTTCACATTAGTAAGCCCAATACCTCCTGTTTCTGTAATTAAAGGAAATTCAGGTTTAGAATTTTCTACAATAAATATTAAATCATCATCAATAGTAAATTCTATTTTTAAATATCCTTTTTCATTATTCGTGCTACTACCATGTTTAATAGCATTCTCCACAAAAGGAAGAAAAATATAAGGAGCAATATTTTTTCCTGTTGGATTTCCATTAATATTAAATACTAATTCTGTATTGTCTTTTCTCAATTGTTCTAATTCTAAAAAATTTTTCAAATTAGAAATTTCACCCCCTAAAGCAACAAATTCATGATTACATTCATATAATTGATAACGTAATAAATCAGATAACAATAAAATAGATTCTGATGCAACAGCAGAATTTTTTCGACTTAATACATAAATATTATTTAAAGAATTAAACAAAAAATGGGGATTAATTTGATTTTTAAGATATACTAATTCTGTTTTTAAATGTTCTGTTTCTAATTCTTTTATTTTAATTTCTTTTAAAATATAATTTTTAAAAATTTTAATGCCCGCAGCAAACCCAACAATTAATCCTGTATTAGCAAAAACAGAAAGAAAAATAGTAAATAACACAGAAAAGGGATCATCTTCATAGACCATTCCCCATAATAACATCTGAATAATTGAATTTAAAAA
>JAHDII010000194.1 GCA_020630895.1 Saprospiraceae bacterium | reverse complement strand
ATGATCAATTTTAGGCAATTCTGTTTGAATTAATACACTTGCTCTTCCCATAACTCTAGGCAACGCATCCAAACAAGTCAATGTTGTACTAAACATGGTTGTAATAGCAGCAATACTAATGAGCCAAAAAGTCCAATTGCTCTCTCCTCCAAAAGCACTACCATATAAATTGAATAATTGTTTAGAAAATCCTAGACCACTTTTTTCAAATTCAGTGCCTGTTCCATACATAACTAATGCTCCTAATGATAAAAAGAAAATCGCCAAAACTAAGGTTGACCAATATCCTACATTAAAATCTAATAATGATTTTTTATAATCAAAATCCTCTTTTGTCGCTTTTTGTTTTGAATCTGCCCAAATAGAATTCCAAACACTCATATCTACAGGAGCAGGCATCCATCCCATTAAAGAAACTAAAAACCCAAGTAGGAGTAATTCTTCAGTATTTTCAGGAATAAGGTTAGGAATGGTTTGAGCCATATCAATTCCTCCAGATGATTTCCCTAAAGCTAACAATACAGCAATAAAGGTGGATATCGTCAATAAAATAATAATGTACTTAATAATATTATCCAATACAGAATATTTACCTAAATACAATATCGCAATACATATTATGAATAAAAATACAGAAACTAAGGCTGAAGAAATGACAGCGGGATCTATACCTAAAACATATATCAATAAATTAGAGGTTAAAGATGTTACTGCTGCTTGAATGGTAAACATAGTAATAGGAGTAATAATTAGGTATGCCCATAATACCCATTTTCCCATTCTTTTATAACCTGACAATAGTGTTTCTCCTTTAGATGCTGTATATCGTGTACCAAATTCAAAAAAGGGATATTTAAAAATTAATATTAAAATAATAGCCCATAAAAAAGCAAAGCCATAAACGGCTCCTGCTCTAGTTGACCAATATAGATGTGATGTTCCTACAGCAGCCCCAGCAAAAAGAAGTCCTGGTCCTAATATTTTTAAAAAATTTCTTATTTTTTCCATTGTATAAAAAAATGTTCCTAACTTAGTAAATTACAATTTGATAGCAAGATATAACTATATTTGTTTCTAAATTCAAAAAAAAAGAATTAAAAATATCATATGAATCTAGATTTAAAAGGTAAAAATGCTTTAGTAGGAGGAGGAAGTAGAGGGATTGGTGCAGCTGTTGCAAAAGAATTATCAAAATTAGGAGCTAATGTTACACTCTTGGCAAGAAATGCTCAAAAACTAAGTGAAGTTATGCATACTTTACATTCTGAGGGTGAACAAGATCATGATTTTCTTTCTGTTGATTTTTCAGATATTAAAGATTTAAGAAAAAAAATTCATACTTTAGTATTAACAAAACCCATTCATATTTTAATTAATAATACAGGAGGACCTGCTGGAGGAACATTGCAAAATGCTGCTCCTTTAGAATTTTTAGAAGCTTTTAATAATCATTTAGTTTGTAATCAAGTCCTTTCTCAATTAGTTATAAAAGGAATGAAAACAGAAGGTTTTGGTAGAATTATTAACATTATTTCTACCTCTGTGAAACAACCTATTAATGGATTAGGTGTTTCTAATACTATTCGTGGTGCTGTAGCAAATTGGTCTAAAACATTAGCGAATGAAGTCGGAGAATATAACATTACGGTAAATAATGTTTTACCTGGATTTACAAATACTGAAAGATTAACTGAAATTATTCAAAATAAAATAAATAAAACAGGTTTATCCGAAGACGACGTTATTGCTCAAATGAAATCAACTGTACCTTTACAACGATTTGCAGAACCTTGGGAAGTAGCTTCTGCAGTAGCTTTTTTAGCATCGCCCTCAGCAGGCTATATTAATGGTATTAATATTCCTGTAGATGGAGGAAGAACCAAAAGTTTATAAATAAAACAACTTATTTTATGCCTGCAATACTTGGAAATATCATCAAAAGAAGTTTTGAATTGCGTAATAGAATGCAAAGAGATGGTATCTCTTTTTCACAATATCAAGTAAAAACATTAACTCGATTACTTAAAAGAGCTTCTTCAACAGCTTTTGGCAAACATTATGATTTTAAAGGTCTTTTAAAATCTAATGACATGATTCAAAGTTTTCAAAAAGATATTCCTTTTCATTATTATGATGATATTTATGAACAATGGTGGAAACGAAGTCTAAATCATGAAGAAAATGTTACTTGGAGAGGCAAAGTAAAATATTTTGCTTTAAGTTCGGGTACTTCAGGAGCTCCAAGTAAACATATTCCTATTACAGATGAAATGCTTCGTTCTAATAAGAGATCAGGAACTAGAATGTTTTTTAGTTTAACTCAATACGATGTAGATTCCTCATTGTATGCCAAAGGAATGATGATGTTAGGTGGTTCTACTAATTTAGAAGATAGAGGTGGATATTTTGTAGGAGATTTAAGTGGGATTAATGCTAAAAACAACCCTATTTGGTTACGAAAAATGTATAAACCAGGTGCCAAAATTGCTTCTATTAATAATTGGAATGATCGAATTCGAGAAATTGTAAAAGAAGCGCCTTCTTGGGATATTGGTTTTGTTATGGGTATTCCTGCTTGGAATCAATTAATGATTGAACGTATTGTTGAGCATTATAAAGTAGATAGTATTCATGATATTTGGCCTAATCTAAAAGTTTATGTTCATGGTGGAGTATCTTTTGATCCCTATAGAAAGGAGTTTGAAAAATTAATGGGTAAACCCATGATTTATTTAGATACTTATCTAGCCTCAGAAGGATTTTTAGCTTTTCAAGCACGTCCAGAAACAAAATCAATGGCACTTGTTCCTAATAATGGAATTTTCTTTGAATTTATTCCTTTTAATGATCAAAATTTTGATGAAGAAGGACAAATAAAAGAAAATGTCAAAGCACTAACAATAGAAGAGGTAAATACTAAAGAAGATTATGCAATTGTTATTAGTACTAATGCTGGTGCTTGGAGATATTTAATTGGAGATACCGTTCGTTTTACAGATGTAGATAGAGCAGAAATTATTATTACAGGACGAACTAAACATTTTTTAAGTATTTGTGGAGAACATTTATCTATTGAGAATATGCAAACAGCTCTTTCTGCTGTAGAAAATAAATTTGATCTTTCTATTCCAGAATTTACTGTTTCAGGGGTGAAGTCTGGAAGATTTTTTGCTCACAAATGGTATATTGCTTGTGATTCTCTTGTCAATAAAAAAGCATTTATTGAAGAATTAGATCAACAATTAATGTTAATAAATGATGATTATAAAACGGAAAGAAAAGGAAATGTTTTACAAGATATTCAATTGGAAGTAGTGCCTACTCACTTATTTGTAAAATGGTTTGAAGAAAAAGGAAAACTAGGCGGACAAAGTAAATTTCCTAGAGTGATGAAGGGTGAAATATTTAAAGAATGGGAAAAATTTGTGCAACAACGAGTTTGATTTTAATTATAACACAACACCAGGAAATACTTTAATAGGAGAACCTTCAGCCACCATAATATTATAAGGGATTTGTCCATTTAAAAAAGACCATTGTTCGCCATATAAAACACCAAAATCTACTTTTAAATCAAATCGTTCTTGTATAGGATAAATTTTCCAAAAAGGATGTTCTACTTTATAATGCATGAGTTGTCCTTTATGATTCGTTCCAAAACCCCATTCATGTTCTTTAAAAAAGTGTTCTGTAGAATTTTCATCTGGAAAATATGCTTTTGTATCTACAATAAATTGAAAAGAATGTTCTAGTCCTCCATATTTAATTTGATGTTGAATCGTTTTTTGTTCTTCTTTTATTTTTGTTTGGGAAGTCATTGAGGTAAAAAGGTAAGGCTCATTATAAATTTTATTTGCTACTAAAGCAATACAATATTTAGGAACAAATTCTCTAATAAAAACGACACCTCTTCTATATGTTCCATCTGTTTCTTTGTATTTCACATAAAATCTTAAATTAATTTCAGGAAAATTAATATGAAAAGGAACAGGAATTCCTCGAACTTTAGTTTTTAAAAAATCAAATGCTACAAAACTTACAAAAGCTTTTTCTTTATACAAATCTAACTCTACTTTATTGGGTAAATAGGGTAGTAAAAATTCAGGCTCTACAGCATAAGTTAATAAAATCAAATTTCTCCATTCAGCAGTTAAAAAAGGTTTCATTCATTTCTTTTTAAGCAATTAAGATATATCTTTTTCCTGGTAAACTTTTAATTAATCCTTTAAATTCTAAATCTAATAATAATGATGCTAATCGACTATGAGTCCAACCAGTTTGGTAGCTCAAAGAATCAATAGAAATACTATCATTAAGATGAATCATTTCTATTAATTTTTTTTCATCATCATTCAATTCTATAAATAAAGATTTTTGTTGAGGTTTCCTTTTTTCTTTTCCTTTCTCCCATCGCATAATATAACCAATATCTTCAGCAGATTCAATCAATTGAGCTTTGTGAGTTTTGATTAAAAAATTACAGCCTTGAGAAAATTCATCATTTAATCTTCCAGGTACAGCAAAAACATCTTTATGATAAGCATTTCCAATTTCAGCAGTTATCATTGAGCCTCCTTTTTTAGCTGTTTCAATAACAATGAGAGCATCACATAAACCTGCAATAATTCTATTTCTCATAGGAAAATGAGCTGCATCTGGTTTTTCTTTGGAAGTAAATTCAGTTAATAAACCTCCATTTTGTATCATTTGTTGAGCTGTTCTTTTATGTTGAGAGGGATATATCATTTGTAAACCATGTCCTAAACAAGCAATAGTTGGAATTTTTAAATCTACACATTTTTGATGACTTGTAATATCAATACCATAAGCTAATCCACTAATAATTACAACATTATAATTTTGTAAGTCTTCAATAATTTTTTCACATATTTTTTTACCTAATTCACTAGGTTTTCTTGTTCCAACAATAGCAACCGTTCTTTTATGATTGAGATTGGTATTTCCTTGATAATACAATAATAAAGGAGCATCTTTAAATGAAGTTAATCGTTGAGGATATTTAGGATCTAAATAAAAAAGTGGTTGTATATTTTTATTTTTTTCTAAAAATTTTATTTCATCTTCTGCTTCTTTAAACGTCGTTTTATTTAAAATCGCATCAAGAGTTATTTTTCTTATTCCTGAAATTTCAGCTAATTGTTGTTTTGAGGCATTAAATACTTCTTTTATTCCTCCACAATATGATACAATTTGTCTACCTGTTTTAGGACCTATTCCAGAAATTTTAGTAAAAGCAATTTGATATAATAAATCAGACATAGTAGAGAAAAGTAATTTTTCTGCAATTTATATTTTTATTTTGTAAACAATGATTGTACTATAATAAAATTAATTTTTAGATTCAATAATTGCAGTTCCAAAAAAATTTAGCCTTTTTGATTCAACTTATTTTTTAGGGAATGATTTATATTTTACAAAGGAAGCCCTAAATAAAAGTAGTATCATAAAAAATCCCGAATTTTTGAATATTCAAAAATTCGGGAAACTCATATCGAAATGATAAATTTATAAAGAATCTAGAGTTTTACGGAAGCATATCATAGTTCATTTGATATACATATACAAGTAATATCATAAACAAAATGAAAAATCCTATTAATCCTAAAACAATATATCCTTTTTTACCTGGATTATAATCGCCCATTTTTATTGGTTTTTAATTTATGCAAATGTAATAGAACTCTATTAATATTTATATATTAATAACGATAATATTCTGGTTTGAAAGGTCCTTTTACTTCTACTCCAATATATTTTGCTTGTTCAGGTGATAATTCTTCTAATTCAACACCAATTTTAGCTAAGTGTAAACGTGCTACTTCTTCATCTAAATGTTTAGGAAGCATATACACATTATTTTCATATTGGTCTGTGTTATTCCACAATTCTAATTGAGCTAATGTTTGATTCGTAAATGAATTAGACATCACAAAAGAAGGGTGACCTGTAGCACAACCTAAATTCACTAAACGACCTTCTGCTAGAACTAAAACATCTTTTCCTTCAATCGTATATTTATCTACTTGTGGTTTGATAACAATTTTAGTATCTCCATAATTGTCATTTAACCAAGCCATATCTATTTCATTATCAAAATGTCCGATATTACAAACAATAGCTTTATCTTTCATAGCACGGAAATGCTCTTCAGTTAAGATATCTTTATTTCCTGTTGCTGTAACAATGATATTTGCTTCTTTAACAGCATCTTTCATTTTTTTAACAGCAAAACCGTCCATTGCTGCTTGTAAAGCACAAATAGGATCTATTTCTGTTACAATTATTCTACATCCTGCTCCTTTTAAAGAAGCTGCAGAACCTTTTCCTACATCACCATATCCAGCAACAACAGCTACTTTTCCTGCCATCATTACATCAGTAGCACGACGAATAGCATCTACACAAGATTCTTTACATCCATATTTATTATCAAATTTAGATTTTG
>JAHDII010000193.1:5886-6577 GCA_020630895.1 Saprospiraceae bacterium | reverse complement strand
AAAAGCGAGTTTTATTTCATTTAGGATTTTTAAACTTTTTTCGCGTTAAAAAGGGAATACAGTCTTGAAATGCGAAGCATTCATGAATGCCTTTAAAATGTAATAACTAGATGATGAATAATTTTTGGTTCTTTTGTTTCAAGACAAAAGAACAGAAGAGATAAAAATAACATCTAATAATCTGCTAAAATAAAATAATGATGAAACTACTAAAAAACATATTTCTTTTAATTGCTATATTATTTCCATTAATTATTATAGGACAAAATAATTTTGAAAAAACTGAAATTTTGCAATGGTGGTTTCCTTTATCAGTAGAAGAAACCCAAGAATTACTTTCTAATAATATAATCTCAGAAAATCATAATTTTGATTTTTCTAAAGGACGTCATTTTAATCATGAAATAGAACAAGACTCTATCTTGAAAAAATTAGATTATGGTCAATATTTAAAAGTATTTGTTCATAATAATGAAATAGAAAGCGAATTAATTTTTCATAATAATTTTGATATTAAAATGCAGCAAGATGGAGAATCTATTTATGTTTACGTTATTAATGAGAACGGAGAATATATAAAAGCAAATTCTCTTTTTAAAGAAAATAAAAAATTAGAATATGTAGAAGAATACAAAGCTTATCAATTAGTTAAATCTAAAAAAGAAGATCATTTACAAATTATTATTGATCA
>JAHDII010000193.1:0-5876 GCA_020630895.1 Saprospiraceae bacterium | reverse complement strand
AATTTTATATTATGAACTGAATAAAACAGGAAGGAACAGTAGATATTATAGAAATAAATGGACAAAATTCAAATATTCAAAAGTTGGACAAGTTTTAATTCAGAAACCTAAAAACTTTTTTATTCGATTGTTTACGTGGAAATGGGTTTATCAATATAATTTTAATGGATATATCGCAAAAAACAAACCTAAATATAAACTATTAGATACTGTAAAAATAAAATCTTATTTTGTAAAAGGTGAAAAAGGAAAACCCTATAAAGGTGATATAAAAATTATTATTTCAAAAAATAATAATATCAAAGACAATACAATTATTTCTACTACGATTTCACCAAGTTTTCCTGGAAGATATACATATGATTTTGTAATAGGAGATTCTTTAACTTTAGATAAATTTTATAATATTTATTTTTATTCTACAAAAGGAAAATTTATTAAAAGCACAAGTTTTTATGTAGAAGATTACGAATTAGATGATGTTGAATTTGATTTTTCTTCTACAAAAAAAGAATACGAATCTAATGATAAAGTTATACTAAAAGCTAATGCCAAATTTACAACAGGAAAAAGAGTGCCTAATACTAAAATAAAACTAGTTGTATTGAATAATAAGATACTTGATTTTTTAGAAGATTCTATCATTGTAAAAGATACCTTATGGGTATACCAACAATTTTTAAATGATGGGAAAGAAACACAAATTATAATTCCGGATTCTATTTTGCCTCCAGTAAATATGAATATAAAAATCCTTGCACTTTTTTCTACTTTTGATGGAGAATTACAAGAAAAAGAAACTCGTTTTTTTATTAATCATAATTCTTTAAAAAAAGGTGAAGGAAAATTAATTGTAAATTATGACAAAGGATATATTGATGCAAAATATATCTTAAATGATTCATCACAAAATAAAAAAGGAATATTAATTAATGATTATGGTTTCTTTTCTACAAAAAAAGAAATTCATTTTCCTTTAAATTTACAAGCCAATCCATCAGTACAAAAATATACCTTTTATTGTAATAATACCCAAGAACATATTCAATTATATAATGAAAATAGTTTCGTTCAAAATACAGGAAAACGAAACATAGATTCAGTGAAAATTGATATTTTAAATCCACTAAAAATTCCAATTGTATATAGTTTATATTATGGAGATCAACTTGTTCAAAAAAATATATTTTTAGATACGCTATATCATATTCATTTAAAATCTAAAGGAACACAAAATTATAAATTAGTGTATGGATATAATTGGGGCGGAGTATCTGAAAGAAAAGAAGTTTCTTATACTATCAATGAAAATAAATTAAAAATAGAAATAGAACAGCCTAAAGATGTTGAACCTGGAGATCGTATTGAAGTAAAAATTAAAGCAAAAGATATTCATAATCAACCCGCAAAAAATGTAGAATTAATAGCTGCAACAATAAGCTCTAAATTTTCTAATGAAATTAACAAATCATTTGAAACACCTAGTATTAAAAAAAATAAAAGTAAATATCCTAAAATAAAAAAACAATATAGTATTGAAAAAAAATATGTGTCCGAATCTATATCTCATCAATTAAATATAGATAGCACATGGCAAGAAAAAATGAATTTATTTTCCTCCTTAGAATATCGTTGTAGATTTCCCTCAAAAGATGTCTATATAGAATATATTCCTATTTCAAATAATAAAGACACATTGCCTCAGTTTATTCCTTTAGTCGTTGAAAATGGAAGTTTTTTAACAGCTTATTCTATTCATTATAACAGAATTCCTGTATATTATCATGATACAGAAAATCCTTTTGTTTTTATAGGCAACGAAGGACGACAAGATATTAGAATTAGAATACATAATGCTTCAATTACATTAAGAAATATACCTTTAAAAAAAGGGTATAAAACAATTGTTTCTGTTGATTTGAATCGAATAAAGTCAAATAAAAATCCATTAGTTCTGTATAAATTTGAAGAAAATAAATGGTCTAAAAAAGAACAAAAAACAAGAGAAGAAACTTTAATGGGAATTCATTTTCATAATTATGAAGATAGTTATTTTATTTGGGGAAATGATAATAAAGTTTTTCAACCAAAACACATTTTTTATAAAACAACCATAATAGGTCCTTTTTTTAACATGACAACATTAAATTGTATTAAAGAAGATGATTTTCAAAGGAAAATATTTTTTGAAGCAGGTTATAAATATACAATTTATGAAAATAGAGAAAGATTATATGAATTTAAAATAAATCATGATGATGAATTGTTCAAAAAAGAAATTCAACCCAATTTGGATATTTTTGCTTTTACAAAAAATCAAATTCCTCCACAAAATTTTAGTGAAAAAGAGAATACAAATGAAGATATAAAAATTATTATAAATCAATTAAATTTTGAAAATAAAACAAAATTTGAATTAGAATATTCAGGATTGCCCATATTCATTGCTTTATTGGATCAAAATGGAGAAAGTTATCTATATTATCCAGGAGAAAGAACATTTCATTATCTGCCAGAAGGAGAATATGAATTATTGTTTATTTTTGAATATGGATATTTTTCTAAAAATATTTCAATTCAAAATAATGCTACAACTTTTCTTAGAATTAAAGATGATAGAAATATTTTAAAAACACATAATTTTAAAGAAAAAGTATTATCTGTTTTAGGAAAATCTTTTGATTGGAATAATTCTATTTTTAAGAAAAAACAAGATCTTATATTTGAATTAAAAAATTCTATTGAAGAAAAAAGATCTTCTACAAAAAGAATGTATAATGGTAATACAAGGGTAATAACGGGAAAAGTAGTTGATACTGATGGAGAAAATGTAATTGGAGCAAGCGTAATTTTAAAATCAAATGAAGAAGTTGGAACAATCACAGAATTTGATGGAACTTTTATTATAGAAGTTCCTATTCATGAAAAAGAACTCATTATTTCTTCTACAGGGCTGGGAACTAAAATAGTTTCTATTACAACTACAGATAATATTGCAGTAATTATGGAATGGGAGATATTGGATGTAGTTGTTGTCGAAACTCCTTATTATACAAAATCAAGATCTGAAATGACAAGTTCTGTTGTTATTTCAGCTCCTGCAAAATTTGAAGAGAGTAGTGTTTCCTTATCAAAGTTTGATAATATCCTTCAAGGGCAAGTTGCAGGACTTCGAGTAATGGCAGGTACAGGGCAACCAGGAGCAAATTCAGGTAGGTTACAACTCAGAGGTGCTTCAAGTATTTTAGGAAATAATGAACCTTTAGTCATCGTAAATGGAGTGGTTGTAGATGCCTCTCAATTTTCCAATTTAGATCCATCAATTATTGCAAATGTTACAGTTCTGAAAGATGAGGCAGCGACATCATTATATGGTCAAGCAGCTATAAATGGAGCTATTCTAATTACTTTAAACGAAGGAGAAATTCTTGCCGCTCCTTCTGCGAGTTTAGAAGGTTTTCAGATGCGTGAAAATTTTAGTGATTATGCTTATTGGCAACCACATTTAATTACAGATGAAAATGGGGAAGCATTTTTTACCACTACAATTCCCGATGATATTACAGCTTGGACAACTTACGTAATTGGAATGGATAATAAAAATAGAGCAGGAATGATCTATGATAATTTTACTGCTTATAAAAAATTAATGGCTGAATTATCTATCCCTCGTTTTGCTGTAGAAGGAGATCAATTTAATATTACTGGACAATCTATAAATTATACTTCGGATTCTATTTCAGTAAATACTATTTTTAAAGTCAATAATAAAATTATTACAAATAAAAATGCTTGGATCAATAATTCTATTAGTGAAACGTCAAATGTAGTTGTTCCGAATGATATAGATACCCTTTCTTTTTCTTATGAAATAAAAACACCAAAATATGGCGATGGGGAAAAAAGAAAAATTAACATTATTAAAAAAGGAATTATAGAAAATAAAGGAGAGTTTATAATTATGAATTCCAATAATTATTATGAATATAATTCAAAAAATAATGCTCCGATAAAAGTAATCATTCAAAAATCACAATTAGATGTTTTATTAGAATCTGTAGAATATTTAAAAAATTATTCTTATGGATGTGCAGAACAAACATCAAGTAAATTATTAGCACTTTTATTAGAAAAAGAATTGTATAAAAAATTAGGAAAAGAATTTAAAAATGATCAAGATATTGTTAAAAATATTTTGAGATTACAAAATATGCAAAACGATAATGGTTCATGGGGTTGGTGGAAAAATAATAAAGCCATTCCTTGGATAACCTTATATGTAGTTGAAGTGCTGCAAAGAGCCAATAAAAATGGTTTTACAACAAAGCCCTTAGAACCAGCTTTAGATTATATTGCTCAAAGAAATCATTTATCTCAACCAGCCGATCAATTAAAAGCAATGAATCTATTATTAGAGAGTAATACAAAAATTGATTCATTAGAATTAATAAAATTCGATACAATAAAATTAAACGTAGAAGAATTTTTATTACTCAATACTGTAAAACAAAAATTGAATCAAAAAGTAGATTTGGATTCTATTAAAAAATTAATGATTGCGACTACTTATGGTGGACAATATATTCTTAATAATAAAAGATCTTATTGGTATTATGATGATATAACAACCACATTATTAGCTTATGATATTTTTGAAAAAGCAAAAGATACAGAAAGCCTTAAAAAAATTGAGATGTATTTTTTGAAATCTAGAAATAATCGAGGTTGGAGAAATACAATTCATATTGCACAAATATTATCTCGCTTACTTCCTAATACTCAAAATGGAAATATGAATTCTACGATATCTATTAATGAAAAAACAATTACTCAATTTCCTTATATTCAAGAATATGATACCGATAAAATTAATATTCAGCATCGAGGAATAGAACCACATTTTGTGAGTATAACAGAAGAAGAATATATTAAAGATCCTAAAACAAAAGATGATGTTTTTGAAATTCATACCAATTTTATGCAGAATAAAAAGCAACAAATACAATTGCTTCAAGCAGAACCTACTCAACTAGAAGTAGAAGTAATAGCACATCAAGAAGGAGACTATATAATGATAGAAGTACCTATTCCTTCTGGCTGTTCTTATGGTAAGAAAACAAAAAAAGATAATTATTACGAAAGCCATCGAGAATATTTTAAAGATAGAGTCGTTATTTTTTGTACTCACTTGCCTAAAGGAAAAAATAAATTTATGATTAATCTCGAGCCACGGTTTACAGGTACTTTTATTTTAAATCCAGCAAAAATAGAAGAAATGTATGCCCCTTCTATTTTTGGTAGAAACCAAGTGAAGCAGTTATCCGTGAGCAATGAGTAGTAATTCAGTTATCAGTGAACAGTAGTATAATGAACAGTACAGTATATATAGTAGATATGATGGTAATGCTTCAATTAGCGTAAATATCTTTAGATATACAAAAAAGATTATTAATCATTGCTCCCTGCCAATTGCTAACTGCTCACTGATGACTGATAACTGACAAACAGCCTTCCTATACTTCTTTTTTTACTATAAAACAATTTCTTAATAAACTGTTAATTTATTTAGATTTTATCTAAATAGAATAAAGTTTACCTTTGATATTGGGAAAGATTAAAGCTACGATTATCTTTGCGTTTAATAAAATATTACATTTTTCTGACATTTGACATAAGTTATTGTAAATCAACAAAATATGTTGTACAATCAATTCAAAATAAAATTTCTTCTGCTAGCAGCCTTCGTAATAATGGCTACAAATACCTATGCAGAACCTTCAATTGATGAAGGAAAAGCACTTTTTAAAGCTAATTGTAACTCTTGTCATGCTAAAGACATGAAAACAAAAAGTACAGGTCCTGCTTTAGGAGGTGTA
>JAHDII010000192.1 GCA_020630895.1 Saprospiraceae bacterium | reverse complement strand
CCTTATACTTCTAATATTTATACAAGAAGAACTCTATCTGGAGAATATATTGTTGTCAATAAACATTTATTAAAAGATTTAATCCGTTTAGGAATGTGGAATGAAGAAACAAGAGAGGCACTTATGGCTTCTAATGGTTCTATCCAAAATATTGAAGGCATTCCTCAAGAGTTTAAAGATTTATACAAAACGACTTGGGAAATTAGTATGAAAGCTATTATTGATATGGCAGCAGATCGTGGAGCCTTTATATGTCAAAGTCAAAGTATGAATTTATTTATGGAAAATCCAAACTTTGCTAAGTTATCTTCTATGCATTTTTATGCTTGGAAAAAAGGCTTAAAAACAGGAATGTACTACTTGCGTTCTAAAGCGGCAGTAGATCCAATTAAATTTACGCTAAGTCAAAAACATCAAACACAATTTACAAATGATGAAGTAAAAGTAGAAGCTTCTAGCATTAAAACTGTTGTAAAAAAAGAACAGCCTCTTCAACATGAAGAAAATAATATTTCGACCATGAAACCTATCGAAAAAACAGACATCCAAGCTTGTAGCTTGGATGATCCTGATTGTATCATGTGTCAAGGATAATTAAATCGTAAAAGCTGATTGAACTACAGCCTAGTTTAGCCGCTTTTCAAGCATGTTTGAGCCATCTCTTGAGTAAGAGATGGCTTTTTTAATAGAAATTCAAGATTTATTATAGAACATCAATAAAAATAGATTTTAATATTTTATAATTGTATCTTTCAGAAATTGATTAACTAATAATAATGAAACAACAATTATCAGAAGAGGAATTAAATAGATACGGCAGACATATTATTCTTCCTGAAATCAATATTGAAGGGCAATTGAAATTAAAACAAGCCAAAGTTTTAGTTGTTGGAGCAGGAGGATTAGGAGCACCATTATTATATTATTTAGCTGCTGCCGGAGTAGGAAACATAGGAATTGTTGATTTTGATATTGTAGATATTTCTAATCTGCAAAGACAAATTTTATACACTACAGATGATGTAGGACAATTAAAAGTTGAGGTAGCTAAAAAAAGGTTATCACAACTCAATCCTTTGATTCAAATTACGACTTATAATACACCTCTTCATCCTCAAAATGCTTTAGAAATTATTAATAATTATGATATTGTGGCAGATGGAACAGATAATTTTCCTACAAGATACCTTGTCAATGATGCTTGTGTCATTTTAAATAAAATCAATGTTTATGCCTCCATTTTTAAATTTGAAGGACAAGTAGCTGTTTTTAATTATTTATTTTCTGATGGTACTAGAGGAGCTAATTATAGAGATATTTTTCCAGAGCCCCCACCCCCCAATTCAGTACCTAATTGTGCTGAAACAGGAGTACTAGGAATTTTACCTGGAATTATTGGAAGCATCCAAGCAGCCGAAGTAATTAAAATTATTACATCTGTTGGGCAACCATTAGCGAATCAATTATTTATTTTTGATGTAGCACATTTTATAAGTCAAACAATTAAAATAAAAAAAACAAATATTGAAATCAAAAAATTAATTAATTATCAAGAATTTTGTGGTATGAATCATAGTATTCAAGAAATTTCAGTCAGAGAATTATATTCTTTAATTCGGAACGAAATTGATTTTCAACTCATTGATGTTAGAGAAGATGAAGAATATTCAAATGACAATTTAGAAGGCATTTTAATTCCTTTATCTACAATAGAACAAAATATCAATCGTATTGATACCGATAAAAAAGTAATTATACATTGTAGAAGTGGTATGAGAAGTGCAAAAGCCATATCAATATTACAGAATTTATATCCTTTTGAAAATTTATATAATTTGAAAGGAGGAATTTTAGAATTTAGAAGAGAAATAGGAAATATATAATGGCACGACTCATTATCATATCTAATAGATTACCCATAACGATTAATAAAAAAGATGGGGAATTATTTTATCATCCAAGTGCTGGTGGTTTAGCCACAGGACTGAATTCGTTAGCTTATGATATTGATAAAATTTGGGTAGGATGGCCTGGTAAAACAATTGATGAAGATTGGGAAAAAACAGCAATTCAAAAATCATTAGAAGACAAAAATTTAATTCCTGTTTTTTTATCTGAAAAAGAAAAAGAATTGTATTATGATGGATTCAGTAATAAAGTCATTTGGCCCCATTTTCATTATTTTACTCAATATACTACTTACAAAGATGAGTTTTGGAAATCCTACCAAGAAGTCAATCAGAAATTTGCAGAGGCTGTTGAAAAAATCATATTACCTGATGATATTGTCTGGGTTCATGATTATCAATTGATGCTACTTCCTCATTTAATACGAAAAAAATCTCCTAAAATTTCTATTGGTTTTTTTCTTCATATTCCATTTCCCAGTTATGAAGTATTTAGGATATTACCCTGGCGTAAAGAAATATTAGAAGGCGTTTTAGGAGCTGACCAAATCGGATTTCATACCTTTGGTTATATGCGTCATTTTTTGAGTGCTGTTTATAGAATTGTAGGACATGAACACGATTTAGGAAAACTAACCATTCAAAATAGAATTGTCAATGTTGATGTGTATCCTATGGGAATTAATTATCAAAAATATGCTTATCCCAAAAATTTTATTCCTAAAAACGAAACTACAGAAGAAGAACAATTTACAAAAAAAGAAGTACAGCTTATTTTATCTATTGATAGATTAGATTACACAAAAGGAATTCCTGAACGGATAAAAGCTTATGCTCAATTTCTAGAAACTTATCCTGAATATGTAGGCAAAATTACATTAGTAATGATTGTTGTTCCTTCGCGTTCTAATGTCGATCAATACCAAGAATTAAAAGAAGAAGTAGAAAAATTAGTAGGCAGACTCATGGGAATTTATAGTTCTTTTAATTGGGATCCTATTTTATATTTTTATCGTTCTTTTTCTTTTGCTGATTTAAGTTCTCTGTATCGTATTGCTGATATTGCCCTCATTACGCCCCTTAGAGATGGAATGAATTTAGTGGCCAAAGAATTTATTGCTTCTAAAGAAATATCTAAAAAAGGAGTTTTAATTTTAAGTGAAATGGCAGGAGCTTCTGATGAATTAACCGACGCAATTATTGTAAATCCTCATGATATTAATGATATTGTTTCTGCCTTGCATAAAGCATTAAATATGTCTGAAGAAGATCAAGAAAGACGTTTAAAAACAATGCAAGACAGAATGAAACTTAGAACGGTTTCTAACTGGGCAGAAACATTTATTTATGATCAAATGAAGATTGCTGAATATCAAAATAAAATGGTTTTAACACTCAAAAAAGGAGCAAGTGAAAGAGAAAAATTAATTCATCATTTTCAACAAGCTCAAAACCGTTTAATCATTTTAGATTATGATGGTACTTTAATGGATTTTAAAACTGATCCTAAAGCTGTTATTCCAGATGATGAACTCATGAATATTTTATTGAATATTAAAAAAGATAAAAAAAATAAATTAGTCATTATTAGTGGACGAGATAAAGAGACATTAAATGAATGGATGTCACCACTTGAAATTGATATGGCAGCAGAACATGGTGTTTGGATTAAAAAAGGAAAAGATTGGAAAGTTAGCCGGAATTTATTCAAATCTTGGAAAAAGAAAGTTCGTCCTGTTTTAGAAGATTTAGTAGAACGAACGCCTGGATCTTTTATTGAAGAAAAAGATTATTCTCTCGCTTGGCATTATAGAAAAATTGATAAAGATTTAAGTGAAAAAAGAATTCGAGAATATCGAGATGTTTTATTGTATTTAACTGCCAATTTAGATTTACAAGTACTTGAAGGAAATAAAGTTGTAGAAATAAAAAATGCCGGAGTCAATAAAGGAAAAGCAACATTGAATTGGTTGCGTCAACAACATTGGGATTTTATTTTAGCTATTGGTGATGATCATACAGATGAAGATATTTTTAAAGTTCTGCCTAAAAATGCTTACACAATTAAAGTAGGTATACAAAAAACAATCGCAAAATTTAATATTTTATCCGTTCAAGATGTAAGGGAACTTTTAAAGGAATTGAATGCTTCTTAATCTAAAAAGAATCTAAAAATTGGCAAATAGAAACAGGGGAAAACAATCTAGCGATGATAAACTTTTTGCAAAAAAATGGCATCCCATTTTCAAGGAAGCAGTAGATGATTTATGCTTTCTTTTAACCAGAGGATATGCTATGAATTCTGCTCTACAATTGGTAGGCAATCGGTATCAATTGAACCATAGACAACGAAATGCTATTTCTCGAATAAGCTCTAGTGATACAGAAATTGTAACCCGCCAACAATCGTCTTGTCATATTAATTTTCTTCAACATAAAAATATAGCAATTGATGGGTTTAATCTTTTAATTCTTCTTGAAAGTGCATTATCAGGAGCTTATATTTTTAAAGGAAGAGATACTTGCTATAGAGATATTTCAAGTGTTCATAGTACCTATAAAAGAGTCATGAAAACAGAACAAGCGATTCTTTTAATTAAAAATACTTTAGAGGAAATGCAAGTCCATTCTATTACTTGGTATTTGGATCAACCGATTTCGAATAGTGGCAGATTAAAAACCAAATTAATGGAAATTAGTGAAGGAAATTGGAACGTAGAATTGGTATATAATCCTGATACGGTTTTAGCACAAAGCAAAAATATTGTCATTTCTTCTGATGGATGGATATTAAATCAAGTACAACATTGGTTCAATTTGGGTGCGTATATTATTGAACATAAAATTCCTAATCCACAAATTATTGAAGTGTAATTTTGCTTTTAAAAATAAAAAATGTTTAATTTAGTGTACGTCTAATGAAGAAAACAAAAATCAATGGCAAAACATCATCAAAAAAAAGGAACGAAAAAGAGAACTAAAAGGGAAGTAAAAGAACAAGCAAAAGCTCAAAAAAAAATAAATTCATTGCCCACACCTTGGAACCCTAAAGACAATCTCATTTATTTATTTATTACTTTAATTTTCACAGCAATTGTTTTTAGTACTGCTATAAATAATGAGTTTGTAAATTGGGATGATGGTTCAAATATTTTTAAAAATGTCAATGTAACTCAACCTTTAACTCTAGGAACAATTAAAGCTATTTTTACTTCTGATGTTCTTGGAGGTTATAATCCTTTAAGTATTTTTTCTTTTGCTGTAGAACATCATTTTTTTGGATTAAATTCTCAAGTAACCCATGTCAATAATATTATTTTACATTTAGTTTGTACCTTTTTTGTTTATTGGATTTTTCTATTATTAGGATTAAAAAAAATACCTGCTTTATTTGCCGCACTTTTATTTGGAATACACCCCATGCGAGTAGAATCTATTGCTTGGGCAACAGAAAGAAAAGATGTACTCTTTGGAGCTTTTTATTTAGCAGCTATTGTCAATTATATTTATTTTATAAAAACTAAAAATAAAAAATATTTTTATTGGATTTTCCCTTTATTTATTTTGGCATTATTTTCAAAAATTCAAGCGGTTTCTTTACCCCTTTCTTTTTTAGTTATCGATTATTATTTTAAAAGAGAAATGAATTTAAAATTAATAATTGAAAAAATTCCTTTTTTCCTTTTATCAGCTGCAATAGGATTATATGGAGTAATATTATTATCAGGAAATGATTCTCTAGATGCCGCTACTAAAGATTTTACTTTATTAGAAAGATTTTCAATGGCTTTTTATTCTTTTTGGATTTATATTGTAAAATTAATTTATCCTTTTGAAACAACAGTTGTTTATCCTTATCCTGACAAAATTGGTATTTTGCATTATTTGACAATTCCTCTATTTATTGTACTAGGAGTTGTATTATATTTAAGTCATAAAAAAACAAGAATTTTTATTTTTGGATTTTTATTTTTCTTTTTTAATATCGCTTTTGTATTACAATTTTTTGGAGCAGGTCAAGGATTTTTAGCAGATAGATTTACTTATATTCCTTATATCGGTTTATTCTTTTTATTAGGATTAGGTTGCCAATATTTATTGAAACATTTTTCTTCTTATGATATTTTAATAAAAATAGTTTTAGGACTTTATGTATCATTTTTAGGATACACTTCTTATCATCAAAATAATGTTTGGGATAATAGTATTGCTCTTTGGTCTGATGTCATTAAAAAATATCCTGGAAAAATTGAAGACGCTTATGGAAATAGAGGAAGTGAATTAGGAAAAATAGGACGTGTTGAAGAAGCCATGAAAGATTTAGAAATTGCAGCAGGTATTGGAAAAAAAGCCGTTTCTTTTGAATTATTAGGAACTGCTTACGGCTCTTTAGGAAGATATGAAGATGCACTAAATACTTTTAATAAAGGCTTAGCATTAGATGATGAAAGAGCAGAAATTTATTTTAATAGAGGAATTACTTATGTCAATATAGGACAAAATCAAAAAGCATTAGAAGATTTTAATAAAGTATTTGAATTAAAAGATGTCAATTTATCAACCCTAGTTTCTACCTATGCCAATCGTTCTTATTTATTTATAACTACAGGTAATTTAGAAAATGGTTTTGCTGATGCTCAAGAAGCATAAAAAATTAAATCTAATCAATCTT